>JAQUBO010000338.1 GCA_028686735.1 Bacteroidales bacterium | reverse complement strand
AACGAAATAAGGGTACATGGGGCTGCTTACGATGCTTATATGACTTATATGATACTTAGACTAGCCAATATGTAGGTAAATATATGTTAAATCAATTAAGTTTACCTAGTGGACAAAATATAGTTGATCACTATGAAATAAAATACAATGAATATATGGAATATTTAAAGAAATATAAAGATAATGAGGAAGTAAAGATAATAAATGAAAAAATAAATAAAATAGAAAACAATATAAATATATCTGAAAAAGAACTAAATAGAATAAAAAATATAGATATTGAGGAATTAATGGATAAAGTTTTAGAAGAAGAAAGAGATAGAATAAAAAGTAGTTTAGATAATTCTATATCAGAACTAAATAACAATATGCTAAATACTACAGAAATAATGAGAATAAGACTAAAAGAATTAAAAAGTAATAGAGAGAATATACATAAATTGATAACTTATGAAGATATTGAAGCCGATTATGCAAAAGAAATTGAGCTTATGAATAAAAAATTAGAGAATATTGAGAATTTACTTATAAGTATATATGGAGAAGAAAATTATAAATATTTAGAAAATAATTATATTTATGAAGATTTAGATATAAAAGAAGATGACGTAGTGAAAATAAATGGAAAAGCCGATTTTTTGAATAAAAAAATAAGTGAATATTATAATGTAGATAAATCAATTTATGAACTAGTTGTTGAAGGTTTGATATCAATATTTGAGGGAAAAAACCCATTAATTACTATATTTTTTATTTTTATATTTACATATATATTTTTTTACACATCTGTTGGAATTAGCTTATGTTATGTATTAATAACAATAACCCTATACTATACAGTGATGTATATAAAAAATGGATATATACTCAGTGACATATTAGATTTATATTATAAGTTAAATAAGGGTTCTAAACTATTTTCTAATAAATATTTTCAGGATATAGATTTAAAGTTAATAAATTTAAGAAATTCAAAAACTAATAAATTATCAAAAGAGATTAAATCTATAGAAGAAATCTTAATGGAACAAAATAATGCTTTAGATAAAGATATACAAAAATTAAAAGATAACACAGAAAAAGAATTATTGAGTGCTAAAAATCATCAGAGAGAATTAGCACTTAAAAATAAGGATGAAAACATATATCAGATAAATTCAGAAAAACAAGTTTATTTTGATAAAATAAATGATCTGAGAGAAGAAATAAAAAATATAGAAAAAAAGAGGGAGTTAATATTTAAAGATTTACTAGCTAAAAAAGAAGAATTAAATAATCTTATATTAGCTATTTATTTTTGTATGAATCCAAAACATCCAAGTGTTGAAAAATTATCTTCAGAAAATAAATATTTTTTGGAACAATATAAGGATAGCTATAACCTAATATTTCCAAAAAAATATATCTATAATATAGCAGATGTTAATGATGTAAAAGAATTGATAACATTTGATCATAATTTAAAATCAAAAGTATTTCTTACTTGGGGAGAATTATTAGATACGAATGAAGATGATTTATTAGCATTATCCGAAATATCTAAACAAGAAGCTAGAGACCTATTTAATAAATTTAGTTTAAATATAAATGCTTTTTCAAGTCCACTAATATACTGTATGAATTTTATTGATGATTATAGTAATAATACAAATTTCAGTATGGCCTATAAAATAGCTAAACAACTTGAAGAAACAAATGTAGTTAAAAAAAATAGTATATTGGGTTATTATTATATAAATAACAATGTCGAAAAAGATCATAATGAAGAAAAGTATATAAGTTACTTAGAGCATCTTTTATATACAAGAAATAATATATTTAAGAACACAAGAAAAGAGACACTAGAAGATATAAATGAAACACAAGGTGTTAAGATACCTTATAATGTAAATTTTTTATGTTCAATAACCTCAAAAATTATAAATGATAGTAATTTTTTAACATTATTGAATGACGGTCAAAAATGGGGTATTATTTTTTATTTATTTTTAGATATAACACCACTTATGTTAGATAATGTTGATGAAGCTGTTAAAAGAGATTCAATACTGAAAATTAGAGCTATATTAGATATATACGAGAGAAGTAGAGGTAAGTCAGAAGCAATAGATATTTATTTATATAGAAAAAATAAAGAAGAAGGTAATTTAAATTTCTTACAATCACTTGTTGATAGACAAGATATTCTTAAAACATTGAAATTAGTTATAAACCCAGATAACGAGGAATTTCAAGAAAATAATGCAGAAGGATATTAGTGTTATAATTAGTAATTAAATATATGTATAATATAGAAATTCATATAAATAGATATAGTGTAGAAAAAATAAAGAACCTAAATACATAACTGTAATTTATAATATAATTATAGTGATATAAATAATATAGTTAATAAATGTATTGGAGTTGGTGTTGTTGAGTTTTGTATTGGATAGATCTGAAATAAAAAGAAGATTTAAAGAAGAATATTTTCAAAGTTCTAATATGTGTAAATTACTTAAAATATTGGATAATAATCTATTTGAAAGAAACATTGATTTAGATATACATATTTGTGATATAAACGCTATACCTGTATTAATTTCAGATTATAGTAGTTTATATGAAATAAAAGAATATATTAGATGTATATATAAATTACCTCCAGATTGGTTTGAAATATTACTGGATTATATAGCAAATGACGTTAAGTTTACTACATTAGTAAAAAAATATAAATTTAGAAAAATACAATTAAAATATATGAATGCAGAAGAGTTTTTAGCGTTGAATTTACATAATGTTAAAAAAACTAAAATGCATAAATTTAATTTTGAAATTTTTACAAAACTTATAAAATATCTAGATATAAAATCTATAGGTGAGATTATTGATATACATAATAGATTTTATAGTAGATCGCATACACCTAAAAATATATGCCTAGATTTAAGTACAATTTTAAAATAAGTATAATGCAGACTGTGATAAAATTTCACAGTCTTTCTATAAACTATTAACTATTAATAA
>JAQUBO010000337.1 GCA_028686735.1 Bacteroidales bacterium | reverse complement strand
GCCCTGATTCAATACATATTCACTCATTGACCTAGCTATCCTTCCATTTCCATCTTCGAATGGGTGTATCGTAAGAAACCAAAGATGTGCGATAGCACCCTTAACCGCAGCAGGTACAGCCCTTGTCTCGTTGACCCAAGAAAAGAAGGTTAGCATGGCTAGGGGAACCAAAGTAGCAGGTAATGCCGTAAGCCAGACTTTCCGGTTCTTATAAGAACCGGAAACAACCTCGACAGGACCTGTTCTGTACCTACCAGATTGCAGAGAGAACGGGCCACTACACCCTTGGGGAAATAATCTGGTATGCCAAGCAAGTACCCTCCCTTCAGTAAGTGGGGATGTTGCATTGCCAAGCGCATCAAGGAGGTTTTCAACGACTCCCTCCACATGAG
Organism: Bacteroidales bacterium; assembly: GCA_028686735.1. GTDB lineage: Bacteria > Bacteroidota > Bacteroidia > Bacteroidales > ML635J-15 > Bact-19. The sequence continues at coordinate 2,622 of JAQUBO010000337.1, read as the reverse complement.
GTCCACTCATCTTCATCGAGGCATTGGGAACTTGAAGCCTTCGACATAGGGATGCATAGATGTGCAGTACATCTAACATCTCGCCCTCTATTTTGTGAGAGTTATGGATTTCATCAGACAAAATATGTGCTTCCAATTCTTTGCTTTGCACAAAGCCCAATTGAGTGCTGAGGGCCTCTATTTTTCCTTGGAGATGTGTAACCTCAGTCAAGAGAGGAAAGAGACTTGCTGGATTATATGAAAAGCGAGGCCAATCTTTGTTGCCGGATGTATGTGCTCATACTCCAACTGTAAAAGGTTTGCGTAGAATAGGTCAAAGTATCTACGCACCCAGCTAACGGACATCGGAAGATTTGATTTGCGTACACGCAGCTTTGGTCCAGGAGAGTGCCTCGGCTCCTTCGACACATCAATTTCTGTTATTCGATAATGAAATGTCCGCTCACAAGCTTTTGCTACTGTCGGCATATCTATTTCTTTGCTCTTTAGCTTGTATAGGATATGAAGATCGTAATAATCCTTACTTCGGCTATCCAAGAATCCCCTTGCATACATTGTTTGTAAGTTCCCTGCAAGCATTGTTTCAATCGTATATGCCTTGATGTGTATCTCGTCATCCCCAAAGACACTGACAAAACGGTAACGTATCGGATAGCATCACTTACTCAGTGCGAATGCAACATCCAATTTTCACTGTGAGATTTTTGATTTTTAGCTATTCTGTTTCTTTAGCTTTTCTCTGGTATACCTTTCTTGAATGGTACCCTTACACTACGCACGCCTGCCAGCCCTAGGTTCGACTGGAAAGAGACTTGCCAGACACCCCCATAAGAAGCGCTTTGGCTACACGTGCCATCTTCCCTATCTCCTGGATGGCAATGCGCTCTTCGGTGCTGTGGGCCTTTTCGTATCCACAGCCAAGGAGCACGGCATCAAGGCCTTTGCCCCTGAGAATGTTCACATCACTGCCGCCACCGGTGGGTATTGCATGCATCGGAAGGTTGATGTGTGCACACGCAGCCTTGAAACGGGAGAGTGCCTCGGACCTTTCAATCCGGTATCCTTCATACGATACCTCACTCTCGAGTGTGAACTGACCGCCGACCTGCCTGCAGGCTTCAGCACAACAGGAGCGAACCTCTTCCAATTGCTTGTTTGCCTGCTTCTTCTCTAGGCTCCGAATCTCCATATGGACCTCAACCTTGTCACACACGACATTGGTGCTCTCTCCCCCATGGATGGAGCCGATGTTTGCAGTTGTCTTATCATCGATGCGAAGCAGTTTCATGGCAGAGATGGCTTTGGCGGCAAGGCTGATCGCACTGATCCCAAGCTCTGGGGACACCCCTGCATGTGCAGCCTTCCCTATGAATGTAAGGTGGATGTCCAACTTGGTGGGGGCTTGGATGATGACTGTCCCAACAGGCCTGCCCGTATCAAAGACAAACACGTGGTGCAGTTGCCTGAGTAAGGATGGTCCCAGGTGCTTGGCTCCCAACAGACCTCTCTCTTCTTCAACGGTGAACAGGAGACCAAAGGGACCATACAGATGCTTCTCTTCAGCCAACAGGAGAGCCAGTGCAACACCAATCTTATCATCTGCACCTAGGGCAGTGGAGCCATCACTATGAATAACCCCATCTTCAATGCTGGCTTTGACTCCAACAGCGTTGGGAACCGTATCCAAATGGCAAGCAAAGGTCAAAGGAGGGTTTTTCTTGCAGTTGACAAAAGCCAGGACATTGCCAAAGTCGTCCTGCTGGTAAGTGATGTCCTGCATGTGAAGCAGGTCAAGGACATGGGAGCGAAGCTGTTGCTCCTTCCCACTCGGACTGTCGATGCAAACAAGATCCAAAAACAATGAGACCAGATGTTCAACCATGAATCCTCCCTTACAGAGCCAAACGCAATGCATTTAGCACCTCTCGGGGAAGCATACTGCAAAAACCGCACCTTATTGAACGGTGCGACAAACTGTCTTCAAACAAAAATCTGGTCAGCTAGCATACTCCATGGGCAACATCACAAAGGCTACTGAGCACGTATTTGATTACACGTTACAGCAAGGCGTCCCTTGAGCGCAAACAAAAAAAGAAGTACCATGCATCCTTGCACAGGAGTATACTGTCCCAGAAGCAAGGAAGGAGAACCCTCATGTTTGACCTGGAAGGACAAATCCGTAGTTGGGAAGCACATCTCAATGCAACAAGCACCATCAGCAACAAGGACATCGAAGCAATGGAGTCGCACCTCAGGGCGAGCATCGCATCCCTATCAGGGCAGTCGATCAGCATAGAGGAGGCATTCCTGGTTGCAATCCGTAGGCTTGGGGACATTGGAGTTATCGGCACTGAGTTTGAACAGCCCTCCACCGAAGAGCTCTGGCTCCCCCTTCTCACCCCCCTACAAACCCCTATTTCACAGAAGATACAAAGTAAGGAGCTCTTCGTAATCATAGCCCTAGCCCTGCTTGGAGGGTTGTTGGGCAAGATACCCGCTCTCTTCGGCTATGGGGACTTTGGGACCCATGACATACTGTATCTGAAAAATGCATCCCTGTTCGCCCTTACCCCTGTGGCCCTATATCTTCTGTACAAACAAGCCTTGCCCCTTAGGAAAACC
>JAQUBO010000113.1 GCA_028686735.1 Bacteroidales bacterium | reverse complement strand
CTTCGGATAACGGCAAGACATTTCCCATTAAAAGCACTATGCTGAGTTGCAATAAATGGTTCATGACTAGTAGGGTCGCCACTACCAACAGCAATAATTTCTCCCGGACCTTCAATTTCGAAACTTATCATATTATTTGCTCGTGGAACAAATAGTCCGTTTTTATCTAAAATGTCAACCGTTACAAACGCCAGATCTTCACCGTTTGCAATTATTGTTTCTCTGTCAGTTTTTAGTGCAATTTTTGATGCTTTTGATGCCGTTTTCATGACATCTTCAGCCCAAATTTCACCATTTTTCCATACTTTCACCTTTAATTCGCCAGCTTGATAAATAACATCATCCCACTGAATTCGATATTCATATTCTCCTTTTTGTTTTTTACCTAGAGATTTTCCATTAAGAAATAATTCGGCCTCATCGCCTGAAGTATAAACATGAACAGGAACATTTTTTCCAACTCTTTCGGGCCAGTTCCAATGAGGCAAAATATGTGCCATCGGAAAGTCAGGTCGCCATTTAGCTTGATAAATATAAAAACGGTCTTTTTTGAAACCGCATAAGTCCATTATTCCAAAATAGCTGCTTCGTGAAGGTACTTCGTCAGCACCAAATTTGTCCAATCGTTTCCGAAGTGCTTTAATTTCAGCTGAATCGGTATAATTAACTAAGTCAGTTATGTCTCTAAAGTATGGAGTTGGCTCACCTAAATAATCAAATCCTGTCCACACATATTCACCCATTACTCGAGGATATTGTTCATATAACTTGAATTGCATGTCAGGATTTGCTCCCCAACCAGGATATTGTACGTCGTAAGATGACATGTGGAATCTCTTTTCTCCAGGCAAATTATCGTCAGCTGGTCCATTTACTACGGGAAAGAAATACTCTCCTCTTGAACTTAAACACGAAGTGGTTTCATTGGCAACAAACGCGACATCTGCTAAAGTAGAGTCGCTAAAGAATTTCTCATACGCTGCACTGTTATAGTTGTATCCATAAACATCCAAAGCTTGCAAAAAGCCGTTATATGCGGAAATTGGCCAATTGCAACCAGCTGTAACTGGACGAGTATGGTCCATCGAACGAATTATATCTGCTAATCTTTTAGCTAGAACTGGATTCCACTGGTCGGGAATTTCGTTACCAATACTCCACATAAATACCGAAGGGTGATTTCTGTCGCGCAGAACCATTGCCTTTAAATCTTCAACATGCCAAGCATCGAAATGAATACTGTAATCATTTTCTTTTTTTCCAGTTTGCCAACAATCAAAGGCTTCTACTTGCACAAGAAAACCCATTTTATCGCATAAATCCAACAATTCTGGAGCGGGAGGATTATGGCTTGTTCGAATGGAGTTACATCCCATCTCTTGCAAGATTTCCAATTGGCGTTCAGCGGCTCGAGTATTAAATTTACCACCCAATGGCCCTAAATCGTGATGATTGCAAACACCCTTAATCTCTACTTCTTTTCCATTTAACAAAAATCCATCATTTGCTGTAAACTCAATTGTTCTAAAACCAAAAGAAGTTATTTCTTCGTGTATGATTTTATCTCCGTCATCATAAACAGAAGTAATGGCTTTATATAAGTTTGGAGTTTCGATGCTCCACAACAAAGGATTTTCAACTTTAATTTCCAGAGCTAATGATTTTAATGACTGAGCCGACAAAGTGGACTCCATCATTTTTGATGCTGCAACTTCTTGATTATCTGGATTATATATGACAGTTTTAAGCTTAATGTCAGCCGTGTTATTAAGGCTATTTTTAAGGCTGACTTGCAGATTAATCATGGCTTCTTCTTCAGTAATTTTAGGAGTTGTTAAATAAACTCCCCAATGGTCGATATGCACAGCATTTGTTTTTGACAGCCAAACATTTCTATATATTCCAGCACCAGGATACCAGCGAGAATCGAATTTATCTGTATCGAGCCTTACTGCAATTACATTTTCTTTTCCAAACTGAATGTATGGAGTAAGATTAAATCTGAACGAAGTATAACCATAAGGCCACTCTCCAACATATTGACCGTTAAGCCAAACTTTGGCATTTGCCATTGCTCCATCAAAATCAATAAATATCTGTTTTCCTTTATCATTTTCAGAAACAACAAAATGTTTGCGATACCATCCGATACCTTTCCACTGAAGCAAGCCAGTTTCATTAACCAAATCATCACGAAATGGACCTTCAATACCCCAATCGTGAGGAAGATTTAAGTTCCTCCAACCACTATCGTCAAAAGCTGTTTTTTCTAAGCCCTGAGGCTCAACAGTAATTTCTCCAGGATTTACCGGATGTTGTCCAAATCGTTCAAACTTCCAATTGTCATTAAACTTTTCTTTCGAAGAGTCGTTAGTACTTTCTTGCGAAAACACCACAAAACTTTGAAGGACAAACAATACTATAAGTAAATTTTTCATTGATTATTTTTATAAATTATTTTCAATTAACATATTAAGTTTTTGTCTAACGCATTGCAATAAGAAACGTATAAACTTTCGAGGCATCTACGTATTAAATCACCAAGCTATTTAATAAATGTTACTGAGCTTAGAACTTTATGCCTGTGTTTTTATTATATAATTACGGCAATCAATCAACGTCCACAATAAATTCGACACTATAACCTGCAGGCAATTTAGGTACTAATACCCAATTCATAGATATCGCAGCTTTGTTATTATTTTTACATTTCATATAAATATTATAAATATATTTTGAACTTCCCTTATCCTTAATTACTTCTCTTTCATAATATTTTACCTCTCCATTAGATACAGTATATTTACCCAGTAAAGTATAAGATGTAAAATCAATTTCAGGTAAAGTATAATCATCACATACTATAGTTCCTATTGTTAACATGCTCTGATACAAGCTATCATCTGTAATAACGTACTCATCTGGTTCTTGGCCAAAAGGAGGAAAACAACGCCCAGTATCAAATTCTTTTACAATTATTCCTTCAAAAACATCTTCGGTTTCACAACTACTAAAAAATAATATAGATAAAAAAAATGTAATTTTAAGCACTATTAATTTCATAGTATTTTACTTATTATCTTCGCCACAAGTTTAAATAAAAACTAACAAATATCCAAATATACTGATATGTCGTCCCTAACGGGACTTAGGGGGAAGCGTGTTCGGATACCGATATATCGTCCCTAACGGGACTTAAGGATAGAGTCGGTTTACCTTACCGATATTGCGTCCCTAACGGGACTTAGCGGAAACGTGTTCGGATATACCGATATAACGTCCCTAACGGGACTTGGGGATAGAGTCGGTTTACCTTACCGATATTGCGTCCCTAACGGGACTTGACGGAAGCGTGTTCGGATATACCGATATATCGTCCCTAACGGGACTTGGGATAGAGTCGGTTTACCTTACCGATATTGCGTCCCTAACGGCACTTGACGGAAGCATGTTCGGATATACCAATATAACGTCCCTAACGGGACTTGACGGAAGCGTGTTCGGATATACCGATATATCGTCCCTAACGGGACTTGGGGGTAGAGTCGGTTTACCTTACCGATATTGCGTCCCTAACGGGACTTAGCGGAACCTTACCAATATTGCGTCCCTAACGGGACTTGGGGAAGCGTGTTCGGATATACCGATATATCGTCCCTAACGGGACTTAGGGATAGAGTCGGTTTACCTTACCGATATTGCGTCCCTAACGGGACTTAGCGGAAGCGTGTTCGGATTGATATTTGTTTTAAGATACCGTTTCAGAAATGAGAGTAACATGATACATTGCTATGTGCTAAGCTTGTCGAAGTAAGCTCGCAAACTCGGTTCTTGCAAAGACTATTTAGATATTGTGTTAAAATCAAGGAGTCCGCCGACTAGGGGATGACTGTTTTAAATACGAACATTACGTGATACATTGCCAAGTGCTGAGGACACTCGAAGTGAGCGGTGTCGAAATAAATAAATCGGACATTATAAACAGACACTATTTAGATTTTTTTCTTTCACTTCAAAACATTTTTTTTAATCCAAAGTCTGCTCTCCGCCTCCATTAACAAAGATTGTTTGACCACTTACCCATTCTGAAATTGGTGCAGCAAAATAAAGCATTGCACCAGCTATATCATCGGCGGTTCCAAGACGTTTAATTGGAGTATTAGCCAACATCTTTTCTTCAATCTCTGGAGTTAAAACACTTTCCAGTGCAGCTGTTCGAGTTGCTCCAGGTCCCACAGCATTTATTCTTACCTCTGGGCCAAAATCGTGAGCCAAATTTGCTACCATGTGATTGATAGAAGCTTTTGAAGCTGCATAGGCACTCATATTAGGGCTTTTATTTATGCTAGACATTGATGTTGAAAATACAATAGAGCCATAACCAGCTTTTTTCATATATGGAACTGCTAATTGACATAATCTCCAACCACTAAATACATTTAACTCAAAATCTCTTTTAACATCATCAACAGTAATTTTAAATGGATTTTCACGTCCGCCGCCACCACCACCTGCATTATTTATCAATATATGTATGCTTCCGAATTCATTAATGGTTGTATCGACCAAATTAACCAAATCTTCATCTTTCATAACATTACAAGCAACGGCAATAGCTTTTACCCCCAATTTTCTAATTTCGACTACTGTTTTCTCGGCATCTTCTAATTTATAATCACCAATCGCTATATTAGCACCGTATTTAGCAAATAAGATCCCTGTTGCCTTTCCAATTCCATTTGCACCACCAGTAATAATTGCGGTTTTTCCTTTTAAATCAAATAAATTTGAATTTTCCATATTGTTTTTTTAAAATCATTTATTTTTTCTGGACAAATAATCCGCAATCGCCTGATATGCAGGCAGTGAATATGCATCATTAGCAGAATTACTAGCAACAGGATTAGAGGCCAGACGTACAATAAGCATCTCGGCAGTTGGGTCTATATAAATTGTTTGTCCGTGAACACCTCGGGCAGCATAAGCACCATTTCTATTTTCTGTAATCCACCACATATTTCGGTACGACCATCCCTTAAGATTTGGATGATTAGATTTTTGAAATGCTTCTTTACTTCCACCTTTTTCAATATCTTCAACAGCCTGCTCAGGGAAAATCTGTTCGCCATTCCAGTTACCTTTATTTCGCATCAATTCTCCAAAACGTGCTAAGTCACGTAATCCAGCATTGAAACCTCCACCAGTAAAAGCTATTCCTTTACCGTCTATTTGGTAATATGCATCTTGCTCCATCCCTATTTTGCTCCAAATCTTTTCGGAAAGCAAATCGTTAACTGATTTTCCAGAAGCCTTTGAAATTATCCAACCAAGTGCATCAGCATTTACAGTCTTATAGCCAAATACTTCACCATGCACACCTAGTTTTTCAACTGTTTCCAAGTACTCATAATAACCTATTGGTCCATTATAATCTTTTGGTTTAGGAAGTGGATTACCTGCTGCTGAGAATTCCCATATATCTGCATTTTGGTCAGCATAATCTTCACTATATTCTAAAGCGGTTGTCATATCCATTACCTGCCTTACAGTTGCATCTCCATAAGCTGAGTTCTTAAGTTCTGGCACATAAAATGGTACTAGCTTAGTCTCATCTAGCGTACCTTCTGCTACTAAAATAGAAGCGAGCGTACCGTTAAAAGATTTAGTAAGCGACATTACTGCATGAACATCAGTTTCAGTTAGTACACTAAAATATCGCTCATAAATAATTTTTCCTTTATGAAGAATGATAATACCATCTGTATAGTTTTTCCAGAGAGATTCTTCCCAGGTCATTGGTTCTTTTTCGCCCCAAGGAATAAAACTTATCTTATCTATATCTTTATCCAACTGATAATCAAAAGAGTGCATTGACTTTATTCCACGAGAAACATTTACAGTAGGAAGCATTTGTCTCATGTGTACAACACTCCAGCGCAATGCTGGGAACTTAAAAAATGAACCGTCCGCAGCATAAATAATCTTATCTGCAGGAGGAGGAAATCCTAGCATCCACCCAAAATTATCGGGTTCACTCTCTTTTGCAGATAAAAACTCCTTTCCGTCTTGGGCTATAAGGTGTGCCGACAAGAACAGAAATATTGACAAAAAAACAACTTGTTTGAACGTACTATATTTTAACATACTACTTAAAACACCTTTTGTTTAAATTTGTTTAAAAACTTTATTTATTCGACTATTTATAAATGCATTTTGTCGGTTTTAAAAAATACAAGATATAATAAAAAAAGACTCATCTATTTTTACAAGTTTATCAAATCTATAGTTATAAACTTTCTGTTATAATAAAGTGCCAGAAATTTCTTTTACTTCTATTGTGCATGAACAGATTATAAGCCTTAATCGTTAAAAATTAATTTCTGAAGAATCTGTTTTACGTGTCTCACTATTAGATATACAATTTGACATTATCCCGCCTTATATCTTGCAGTTTTGCATTTCTTATTTCCACATTATACTAGTCTATTTGGTAAGTGATATTAATACCAACGGACTTGACACTAAAACGCTATCAAACAAAATATTTTATAAGCATAAAACTCATGCATTAAGAATGTATAAGCAAAAACTTATAGTTTCTTTTTAATCCTCGTGTTTTTCATGTTTAAGGATTATTTTAATCAGTTTCAAATTTGATAACACTTGTAGGACAGATATCCACCGCTTCTTTAATCTCATCCTCATAAAGTGAAAAATCTACTCCTTCGATTACAATCATTTTGTCAGGCACTTCAAATACCATTGGTGCTACTGCTTCGCAACTTCCACAAGAAATACACTCATCTTCGGTTTCATCTAACCAAACTTTTACTATTGCCATAATACGTATATTTTAAATCAATAAAACAAATATATAAATAAATAAATAAAAATACAAATTATTAAGCACAAAGTGAAACTAAGCCAATAAAACAAAAAGTCTTGTAGGGACGATATATTTCAATCGTCACATGATTTTTTCTAAAATTTAATCGGACTACAATGATTTAATAATTACAAATCTAATTATATATCTAATTAGTCCTATTAAGAGAAACATTAAAACCAAAGCTGCGAGCATTACTAACACAAGTATTAATATATCATCAAGAAACAAATCAATAACCGAGATTAAAATTAACACGTTACTAAAACAAATAATATAAATAATACTAGACATAAATGCTCTTTTATATCCAAAAGCGAGTTTGTAGAATTTATCATCTTTAATTTTTGCAATATTTTCTTTTATGTACTTTACGTCAAGAAAAACTCCAATTGCAAAGAAAAAAAATATTAGTGCTAGTCTTACTACCATATTGCTTAAATTATAATTTATTTCAATAATATTTACATCTCCCAAAACAACTCCAATAGTAAGTAAACTTATTGCTAATCGTTGAGCAAATATACAAAATCATTATATATCTCAAGTTTTTTATTTTTATCCCTAAATTTATCTGGTTTCAAATTTAAAATATTTAAAACCAGTGTTATCAAAAAAGCCTTACACTTTCCCAGCCACAACTACGCTTAATTTATCGGAATTAAAGAATTTTTTTGCAGTATTCATTAGTATTTCGGGAGTAATGTTATTTATAGTATTTATTTGTGCGGTAATATAGTTTAAATCTCTATTTTGAGAATATAGTTTCTCAAACATCATAGAGCAAGGAATAACCCCATCCAGCGATGATAAAATTTCGCCAGTCATGTAGTTTTGCACAGTTTCAAGTTCGTTTTTAGATATTGTTTTTTTTGTCAACATATCCATTTCGTAATAAATTTCATCTATTGCTTTTTGGGTAACATCTACACCAACTTCAGAAACAATTTTTAACAACACCTTGCCTGCAGTTTCACGAATCCCCGAACCAATTCCATAAGTATATCCTTTATCTTCTCTGATATTCTTCATGAGTTTAGAACCAAAATAGCCTCCAAAAATCATATTTAAGACATTCAGTATTAAGCGTTCTTCTGTAGTTGGTTTACCTAGATCCAGCCCTGCACATAAACCTGATTGAACAGCATCATCAAATTCATAAACACGCAGTTTTTGCATTTTTCCAGACAATTTAGTCAATCTCATATTTTCCATAAAAGATGCTTTACTTCCTTCATTTTTAGGGCTTTTAAAATTATTTCTCAAGATTTCTATCATATCCAAAGTGTAATCACCAGAGATTATAATATTGCCATTATTTAAGTTATAATAATCCTTAACAAAGTTCTGCATCTCAACATATTCTATACTATTTGAATCCTCAGGCTTAACTACATATCCTAAAGGATGCTCTGCACCAAAGATTTCGTGATCAAGTCCTTTTAGTGCAACATATTGAGTCTTTTTTAGATTGTTTTGTATGGCTTGATAATATTTTTTTTGCAATATCTCAAATTCATTTTTCGGCAAAGCAGGATTATTAATTAAATCAAGAAAGGTCGCAATTACCTCGCAAAAATATTTGGATGGTACAAACAAACGAAGACCTGCAGTTTCTGGACTTATAAAACTCTCAATATAAGCTCCGTGAAAATCAAAAAACTCTGACACCTCATCAGGATTTTTACCTTTTGGAGCTTCTTTCATAAGAGAATTTGCAAAAACTGCCAGTAAAGCAGAAGTTTGATAAACCACACCAGCATTAAAAACAATATCTAATTTTATAACAGGTGCATTTTTAGAGTAAAAACCAAAAATCCTATTGCCATTATCAGCAATATACTCATCAGGATTTTGATAATCGACACGGTTTATTTTTGATATTCGAGGTACAATAGTTCTATCAATCATTTTTTTTGTTTTTTGATTTGTAATAAACACACGAAAGATTTTCGTCTCTAAAAATTTTGCTTGCAACTTCCATGATTTTCTCATGAGTAACTTGTTGATATTTACTTTCTATGCCGTTAATCATTTCAGCATCTCCCAGTGCCTCTAAATAAGCCAACTCCATAGCAATATTTAGATGATGAACCCTAGCAAATAACATTGCACTAATAGCTCTATTTTTCACTTTCTGAAGGTCTCTATTTGAAAACTCACCACGAATAATTTTATCTAATTGCTCTTTTATTTTAATTTCGGCACGTTCAAAATCGGTTTCTGGATATAATCTTCCATTTATCATAAACAATCCAGGAAAGGTAGAACCTTGAATATAAGCATCTAGTTGCGAAAACAATTTATCTCCTTTCACAAGATTTATATTAAACATCGACGATTTTCCATTCGACAATAAATCTGAAATTAAATCACTTGCATAATAATCATCACTAAGACGATCAGACATGTGATAAGCCATATAAATAGCATCTGCTGTAACATCTCTTTCAAGAGTTAATTCTCTTTTTTGCGTTTGTAATGGCTCAATAGGAATTAGGTTTTTCTTTAAATTTCTGTTTGGGATATTACCAAACCATTTTTCGGCTAATTTTAAGATATTGTCAGGTTTAACATTGCCTGCAACAACTAAAATTGCATTATTTGGAGCATAATGATTATAAAAGAAGTCTTTTACTTCCTGTAAATTAGCCTCAGTAATATGACTAATTTCTTTCCCAATAGTTGCCCATTTATATGGATGTTGCGTATATGCCAGAGGTCTTAAATAAAGAGAAACATCACCATAAGGCTGATTTAAATATCTCTGACGGAACTCTTCGGAAACGACATTTTTTTGAACATCCAAACTTTTAGAAGAAAAAGCCAGCTCAAGCATTCTATCAGACTCTAAATAAAAAGCTGTTTCAATATTTTGAAGCGGGACAGTAATATAATAATTTGTGATATCGTTGTTTGTAAAAGCGTTATTTTCACCACCTGCTCTTTGCAACACTGTATCAAAATCTGGGACATTAACAGAACCTCCAAACATAAGATGCTCAAATAAATGTGCAAATCCAGTTCTATTGTCATCTTCATTTACCGCTCCAACCTTATAAAGTGTATTTACAGACACCAAAGGTGTTGATTTATCTTGATAAACCAAGAGTGTCAATCCATTTTTAAGAATAAATCTATCAAATTTTATCATACGTTATTTTTAAAAACCTCAAAACTAATAAAACAAATTTGATTTGTTAAAAAAAGCCTTTAATATAATTTATAAGCAATAAGACATAAATCATACAAAAAAACATATAATTTTGTTAATTTTGATGCAACCTTTAAGGTTTATATTGAGTTTTAAAAATAAATGTTACAAAAAAATATTCTGTTATGAAAAAAGCTTTATTAAGTATTATTACTGTTTTGTTTGTTTCTGGATTGTTTGCCCAAAGCAGCTATGAAAGAACGTATGAAAAAGCCTCAGAAGGGGCACACGACATTAGTTTTAATCTAAATTATTGGGATTTACAAGAAACAACAATTGATGGCAATACCTATCAAGTTATTGACATTGGAGTTTCCACAACTACCGACAAAATTGGCTGGGCAGAGCTCCCATTTATTAGTGCATCGGTGCAATTACCCAAATTAAAAAATGTTGATTATGAGATAGTTTATTCTGATTATACCGATTACGATTTAGATTATCCGTTATTACCTTCGAGAGGAGTTATTTACAGAAATCAAGACCCATCAGAGATACCATATTCAATTGATCCTGCTTCTATTATAGACGAGTTTTATCCTACTAATATTGCAAAAGTAGATGAGCCTTTTATTTTTAGAGATGTACGTGGAACAGCAGTTAGAGTATCTCCATTTCAGTATAATTCTGCCACAAATACTCTTAGAGTTTACACTACAATAAAAGTAAGGCTTACAGAAAACAACGAGATGCCTACAAATCCACTTTTATCAAACCACACAAATAAAATTACTGAGGTTGAAGGTATTTATCAAAATATGTTTATAAATTACGACACAAGTGCTAAACCAAGTGCTAATTTAACGATGAATGAGTATGGCGATATATTAGTAATTACCACTTCTGCCTACATGTCCACTATGGAGCCATACATTACATGGAAAAAAGAAATGGGATATAATGTTACTTCACAAACTGTTTCAACAGGTACAAATGTGAATTCAATCATTTCTTCTGCATATTCTTCAAATCCAAATCTGCTTTATGTTCAACTTGCAGGAGATTGGGCTGATATAAAATCGCCTACAATTACAAGCTACTCTATCCAATGTCCAACAGATCCACACATGGGCTGTGTTGCAGGAAGTGATGATTATATAGATATTTCTGTTGGTCGTTTCTCATGCTCGGGCACTAGCGATTTAACAACTCAAATTAACAAAGCTATCACTTACGAGAAAAATCCAGATATGACTGATAATTGGAGAGAAACATTTATTGGCATTGCATCTGATGAAGGAAGTGGAATGGGCGATGATGGAGAAATTGATTATGTACATATACAAAGAATATACACCTACCGTTTAGACCCTTTTACCTATAACACTCATAAAGAGAACTACGCCCCTTCGGCTTATGCTAACACCTTAAAAGGACATATCAACTCTGGCGCTTCAACAATTGCCTATTGTGGTCATGGATCTGAAACATCTTTTGTTACTACAGGCTTTGATAATGCCGATATCAATAGTTTAACAAATGGGAGTAAATTACCGTTTATAGTTTCTGTAGCCTGCGTAAATGGAGCATTCCATACACAAACATCATGTTTTGCTGAAACCTGGCTACGTAAATCGGGCGGTGGTGCAGTAGTAACATGGATGTCAACAATTAATCAACCTTGGACACCTCCACAAAGAGGACAAGATTACTTTTACGATATTTTAGTTGGCGGTTTTAATTATGATACAGACGGAATAAGTTCTACAACAGGATATAATACGAGTGAACAACGTACACACTGGGGTTCAATAGTAGTAAATACCTCCGTTTTAATGCTTACAGAAAGCAATACTTCTTCTGATATTGAAACTATCAAAACATGGACAACATTTGGCGATGCCTCTTTGCAACTTAGAACAGAAAAACCAAATACTTTAACTCTATCAAATTCAAATCCTGACGTTGGAGCACCTTTTACCGGAACAGCATATATAAATGGGACTCCTGCTGAGAATGTACTTATCTGTATTTCTGCGGATGGTAATTATTACTCTGGTTTAACAAATAGCTCTGGAGCATACTCAATTTCTCATAGTCTAACAGCTGGAGAAGCTTTATTGGTTGCAACAGCATTTAACACAACTACGGTTTACGAAACGACAACAGTAAACGATTCAGACCCATGCTTACCTGTTACTAATCTCATTGGAACTTCTACAGGGAACAGTGTTACACTTACTTGGGAAATACCAACTGAAGGAAATGTAACAGGATACAATATTTATCGAGAAGGAACTCTACAGACAACGGTAGGAGCAGCAAACCTTACATACACTCAAAACAGTGTTACAAACGGAACCTATGAATATTGTGTAAAACCAATATTTGACGGTAACGAATGCTACAATGAAGCATGTGTAACTGTAGTTGTTAATGATGGCAGCAATAGTAATTGTGAATCGGGGATAATGGCATGAAACTCACAAGCGCTGACACAATTTCCGCAATCCACGCAACGATAAGGATCAATTGCAGCTTTGCGGTCACGCACACGTATGGCCTCCGTGGGACACACCCGAACGCAAG
>JAQUBO010000336.1 GCA_028686735.1 Bacteroidales bacterium | reverse complement strand
CAGGTGGAGTTTCCGGAAATACTGCTTCTGCTCTTTCAGTAGGTACTTATATCGTAAGCATTGTAGATGCAAATGGATGTAGTACGACACAAACAGTAAACATAACTGATATTGGTGGGTTAACTGCAAGTTCAACTGTAAATATTCATCCTCTATGTAATGGAGATGTTAACGGAGCAATTGATGTAAGTATTATTGGTGGAACAGCTAACTATGACATAGATTGGGGTGATACTCCAGCTGTAATTTCTGGAAATACTTACACAATACCTAATTTAGCAGCAGGAATCTACGATATTACTGTAACCGATGTTAACGGATGCCAAGACATTACAACTACAACATTAATAGAAAACGCAGTTGTAACAGCCTCTGCAAGCCTTGTGGATAATGTAACTTGTTTTGGCGACTCTGACGGTTCTGCAATAGTTACTCCCGGCGGTGGCGATGGAAACTACACTTACTTATGGAGTAATGCTCAAACAACTGCAACCGCAACAGGTTTAGCAGCTGGAACATACACTGTAACAGTTTATGATGGTAATATGTGTGAAGCGACCTCATCGGTTACTATTACTGAAAATCCTGCCGTAACAGCAAACGTTAATGCAAGTGTAAATGTAACTTGTAATGGCAACTCTGACGGTTCTGCAATAGTTACTCCCGGCGGTGGCGATGGAAATTACACTTATTTATGGAACAACACTCAAACAACTGCAACAGCAACTAATTTAGCAGCAGGCACATACACTGTAACAGTTTATGATGGAAATATGTGTGAAGCGACTACAACGATTACTATTACTGAAAATCCAGTTGTAACAGCTAATATAAACACGAGTGTGGATGTTACATGTAATGGAGATTCTAACGGTTCGGCTACAGTTACCCCAAGCGGTGGTACTGGAACCTATACTTATTTATGGAGTAATGGTCAAACTAGTGCAACTGCAACTAATCTATCAGGAGGTCTATATACAGTAACTGTTTATGACGGAAATAATTGTCAAACAACAGCATCAGTTACTATTATTGAACATCCAGAGGTAACAGCATCAATAACTTCTTACACCGATGCAACAATTGCTGGCGTTTGCGATGGTTCGGCTACAGTTACTCCTGGTGGTGGTGATGGAAACTATACTTATTTATGGAATGATACACAAAATACCTCTACAGCAACAGGACTATGTGCAGGCACACACACTGTAACCGTTTATGATGGCAATGGCTGTTCTGCAGTTGCTACTGTTACAATAATTGAACCTGATGCATTAACTTTAAGTATAGTTGGCACAGATGTTATCTGTAATGGTAACTGTGATGGTACATCTACTGTAACTCCAACTGGAGGTGTTGCTCCATATACTTATTCTTGGAGTAATACTCAAACTTCTCCAATTGCGACCAACCTATGCCCAGGAACATATATTGTTACTGTTCGTGATGTTAATGGAGCTCAAGAGACAGCTAGTATTACAATTAGTCAAAATCCAGTTGTTACGGCCACCATTTCCAATAATGTAAATGTTACTTGTAACGGTGGTTCAGATGGAGCAGCGACCGTTATCCCAGGCGGTGGTACTGGGACATATACCTATTCATGGAGTAATGGTCAAACTACAGCAACTATCACAAACCTAATAGCAGGAACATATACTGTAACTGTTTATGATGGAAATATGTGCGAAGCAATAGCCTCGATTGATATTACTCAATATCCTACCCTAACAGCAAGTATCAACTCAACTGTAAATGTTACTTGTAATGGTGGTTCTGATGGCTCTGCAACTGTAACTCCTGTTGGAGGAACTGGCTCATATACTTATTTGTGGAGCAATACTCAAACAACTGCAACAGCAAACAATTTATCTGCTGGTCCATACACTGTAACAGTATATGATGGAAATCTATGTCAAGCAACAGCAACAGTTAATATTACTGAATACCCTGCTGTATCGGCAAGTATTACTAATAGTAATAATGTTACTTGTAATGGTAATTCTGATGGATCCGCAACTGTTTTTGCAACAGGAGGAACTGGCACATATACATATTTCTGGAGTAATACTCAAGCTACAGCAACCCTAACAAACGTACCAGCCGGCACTTATTATGTAACAGTAACAGATGGCAATAATTGTGAATTTACGCTTGAGACAACAATTACACAACCAGAGCCATTAGGTTTAACTTTAAACATTAGTAATATGGTAAGTTGTAATGGTTTCACTGATGGTAGTATTACGGCAACATGTATAGGAGGAACACCTAATTATACCTACCAGTGGAATGATCCTGCGAACTCAAGCAGTCCATTTATAAATGGATTATCAGCAGATACCTACTCTTGTGTTGTTACAGATGCCAACTCTTGTACATTAAGTGAAACAGTAACTATCACAGAACCCTCATCACTATCCATGACAATTTCAGTAGATAGTGCTACCTGTTATGGAGATTCCAATGGTTCTGCATTTGCTTATGTTTCTGGTGGAACAATGCCAGTAGGTGGATATAATTATTTATGGAATGATCAAAATAACAGTATAACTTCATCAATAAGCTTTGTTCCTGCAGGTTCTTATACTCTTTTAGTAACAGATCAAAATGGCTGTCAAATATCGGAAAATGTTCAAATACATCAGCCTCCGCAGTTAAATGTTTCATGTAATGCTACCCCAGTTGTATGTGAGGTAACTCTTGGATCAGTGCTTGCTACGGCTACTGGTGGTAATGGAGAATTTAGCTATTGGTGGTCAAATGGAGATAATCAGCCGCAAATTAACAATCTTACAGAAGGTACTTATGAGGTTACAGTAACAGATGTTAAGGGTTGTACAGCAGTTAATTCTGCAAATGTCCATATTCAAGGATTTATTAATTTAACAATAAGTGAAACTCATCCAATATCATGCTTTGGTGACGAGGATGGAGCACTATTAGTAGAAGCTCCAGCTGCAGCAAATCCTATTGATTATCTGTGGTCAAATACTTACACCACAGAAATAATTTCAAATATTGGGACAGGATTTTATACTGTAAGTGC
>JAQUBO010000335.1 GCA_028686735.1 Bacteroidales bacterium | reverse complement strand
ATAGAGACATATGCGCAAGATCGACAGGCGTGTGCGCAATCGATGTTTCAACCCTTGATTTGATGGATTGATGGATAGAGACATGAACAGATCACCAGCGGACTTCTTGGCGATGTTGTTTCAACCCTTGATTTGATGGATTGATGGATAGAGACTGCTGGATATACCGATCTTGTAGCTGGCCTCAATGGTTTCAACCCTTGATTTGATGGATTGATGGATAGAGACGTTCTCTCTTTGCCTGACGGTTCAATTACTTGCAAGGTTTCAACCCTTGATTTGATGGATTGATGGATAGAGACATGTCGCCAGCCACATACCGTCTTCCCTGTTCAAGTTTCAACCCTTGATTTGATGGATTGATGGATAGAGACGCTCGGCTCGTGTTGACATAGGTCGTGGCATAGCGGTTTCAACCCTTGATTTGATGGATTGATGGATAGAGACAATTGATAGACCTCTATCCCATGGCCAATGGGAAGTAGTTTCAACCCTTGATTTGATGGATTGATGGATAGAGACTGATCACTGTAGCAAAGCCTTTTTTTGGTGCCGATAGTTTCAACCCTTGATTTGATGGATTGATGGATAGAGACCAAAGGCCAAACGTAGCCGGGATCACAAAAACATATTGTTTCAACCCTTGATTTGATGGATTGATGGATAGAGACCAGCTCCTGCAGCTAAAAAGTGACCTGATCAATACGAGTTTCAACCCTTGATTTGATGGATTGATGGATAGAGACCGTTCATTCGAACCTCCTGTTACTTTATGTGGTCAAGTTTCAACCCTTGATTTGATGGATTGATGGATAGAGACCCGGCATTCGTTTATGCTGATTAGTCCAGAGTATTAGTTTCAACCCTTGATTTGATGGATTGATGGATAGAGACACATCAAGCGTATTGAAAAGCAGGCCACGCAATCCAGTTTCAACCCTTGATTTGATGGATTGATGGATAGAGACTCCATTGCCGCTTTTTCGTTTCTGATGATGGTTTGGTTTCAACCCTTGATTTGATGGATTGATGGATAGAGACTCCTGGATCACCTTGATCAGGTCTTTTATCCGTTCGTGTTTCAACCCTTGATTTGATGGATTGATGGATAGAGACCGGATTCACGCAACTCACGGTTGGGCATGGCATTATGTTTCAACCCTTGATTTGATGGATTGATGGATAGAGACAAAGAAGACTGGCTCCGCTTTTACAATCCTTTCGGGTTTCAACCCTTGATTTGATGGATTGATGGATAGAGACTATATGGCGTCTCAGCAGCACGTTCTGGAGCTATCTGTTTCAACCCTTGATTTGATGGATTGATGGATAGAGACCTTCTTGCTCACGTTAAGACGTCGCGTCTGAGAGAGTTTCAACCCTTGATTTGATGGATTGATGGATAGAGACCCTTCAGGTCCGGTATCCGTAAATATGCCATCTGAAGGTTTCAACCCTTGATTTGATGGATTGATGGATAGAGACACTTTGCAGCCTTGTGAGGCTCAGATGGCGGAGATGTTTCAACCCTTGATTTGATGGATTGATGGATAGAGACAGGGTTTAAAAGCTCTTGAGTACTTGAAAATTGCAGTTTCAACCCTTGATTTGATGGATTGATGGATAGAGACAGTGTTGCCGCCAGAGTTGCAAAAAAGGCAATACTGGTTTCAACCCTTGATTTGATGGATTGATGGATAGAGACAGGACAAGGAGTTAGAAAAGTAAAGTTTTTTATGCGTTTCAACCCTTGATTTGATGGATTGATGGATAGAGACCTTTCCGAATGCGTCTATATTGCCAGCGGTGATAATGTTTCAACCCTTGATTTGATGGATTGATGGATAGAGACAGGCGTCCTTGGTGGAGAAATTTTCATCACCATCAAGTTTCAACCCTTGATTTGATGGATTGATGGATAGAGACAGAAAGAGAAACCGCAGAGAATCGTGAATTATGCCTGTTTCAACCCTTGATTTGATGGATTGATGGATAGAGACTTTTTGGATTCTCTTCAATGCCAAACCCCGATGAGCGTTTCAACCCTTGATTTGATGGATTGATGGATAGAGACCCTGCGAACAAAGCCAGCAGGGGAGGCTTTATGTTTTGTTTCAACCCTTGATTTGATGGATTGATGGATAGAGACCTGACAATTAACTGGCTGCTCGATGATGATATCGAGGTTTCAACCCTTGATTTGATGGATTGATGGATAGAGACACTTTTACTGCTTCCATTTAGCATTTTATTTTATAATGTTTCAACCCTTGATTTGATGGATTGATGGATAGAGACTCAAGGATACCATTTGAGTCCTTGATGTCGATGCGAGTTTCAACCCTTGATTTGATGGATTGATGGATAGAGACTATGCTTCAGCCAATTCCTGGCCGTCTTCATCATCATGTTTCAACCCTTGATTTGATGGATTGATGGATAGAGACCCGATTACAAAGCCAGCGGGGAGGCTTTATGTTTTGTTTCAACCCTTGATTTGATGGATTGATGGATAGAGACGGCTGCTGGCTGAAACCAAGTTCACGATATGCACTTGTTTCAACCCTTGATTTGATGGATTGATGGATAGAGACTAAAACATTTATCCGAGTGTTTTATTAAGTGCAAAGTTTCAACCCTTGATTTGATGGATTGATGGATAGAGACACTGTCTTGAAGCTTGCCGTCCTCTTCGAGCTTATGTTTCAACCCTTGATTTGATGGATTGATGGATAGAGACCGTTACCAATGCAACTTTCAGGTACTCAATGGCTTTGTTTCAACCCTTGATTTGATGGATTGATGGATAGAGACAAGGTCGGTATATCCAGCAGCGGTTAGCTCCTGTAGTTTCAACCCTTGATTTGATGGATTGATGGATAGAGACACCGCCGGAGCGATCAAACTGGTTCAGCATCGTATTGTTTCAACCCTTGATTTGATGGATTGATGGATAGAGACACATTGAGCCATATCGCACATATAGCGCTGCCGGGTTTCAACCCTTGATTTGATGGATTGATGGATAGAGACTAATCTCCGAAGGCGTGAAA
>JAQUBO010000112.1 GCA_028686735.1 Bacteroidales bacterium | reverse complement strand
CTTTTTGTAAAATCATTTCAGATGTTTTGGGTAATGATCCAGACTTTTGTAATATCATGCATGCAGACGGAGCTGGAACAAAATCATCACTTGCATATATGTATTGGAAAGAAACTGGCGACTTGTCTGTTTGGAAAGGTATCGCTATTGATGCAATTGTTATGAATATCGACGATTTACTTTGTGTGGGAGCTACCGATAATATATTATTATCTTCGACTATAGGACGTAATAAACAATTAATATCAGGCGAAGTTATTTCTGAAATAATAAATGGAACTGAAGAATTTTGCTCAGAAATGAGAAAACTTGGCGTTAATATCCAACTCACTGGTGGCGAAACTGCCGATGTTGGCGATCTCGTGCGTACTGTTATTGTGGACTCTACTGTTACTTGTCGGATGAAAAGACAAGAGGTGATTACAAATGAAAATATTGCCTCAGGTAATGTTATTGTGGGATTATCTTCTTTTGGAAAAGCTAGTTACGAAAAGGAGTATAATGGTGGAATGGGTAGCAACGGACTTACTTCGGCACAACACGATGTGTTTAATAAAAAAATAGCTGAAAAATATCCCGAGAGTTACGACCATGCAATAGCGAGTGAGTTTGTTTATTCTGGACAATGTAATTTAACTGATAAAATTGATGGTATTGAACTTGATGTCGGAAAACTTGTTTTATCTCCTACAAGAACTTATGCACCAATAATAAAAAAAATACTCGAAAAATATCGCAACAAAATAAATGGCATAATCCATTGTAGTGGTGGAGCTCAAACTAAAATTTTAAACTTTGTTGAGAATATTCACATTGTTAAAAATAATATGTTTGAAATTCCTCCTTTGTTCAAATTAATTCAGCAACAAAGTGGCACTCAATGGAAAGAAATGTACAAAGTTTTTAATATGGGGCATCGCATGGAGTTGTATGTTGACGAGGATATTGCTCCCACAATTATTGAAATTAGCAAGAGTTTTGGAGTTGATGCGAAAATCATTGGTTATTGTGAAGCTTCTGACAAAAAGAAACTTACAATTAAATCAGAAAAAGGCGAATTTATTTACGAATAAACAAATGTTTTATGGCAAGTAATGTAATAATGGGCAAACTCGAAGGGGTAAAAATTAGATTTAAAGAAGTTGGTAATCTTTTAATTGACCCATCGGTAATGTCCGATATGGATAAATATATAAAGTTAAATAAGGAATATAAAGAACTGCAGCCTATTATTGAGGCCTTTGAAGAATATAAGCTTATTATTTCTAATATAAACGATGCTAAAAGTATTTTGGCTGAAGAAAAAGATGGCGAAATGCGCGAAATGGCTAAGATGGAGCTAGATGAGTTGGTGCCATTGGTTGATCCCCTAGAAGACAAAATAAAGCTCTTGTTGATACCGAAAGATCCTGAAGATGATAAAAACGCAATTCTTGAAATTCGTGCCGGAGCAGGAGGTGATGAAGCTAGTTTGTTTGCAGGAGAACTTATGCGGATGTATGTTAAATATTGTGAAGGTAGAAAATGGAAAACTGAAGTTACAAGTTCAACCGAAGGTACACAAGGAGGATATAAAGAAATTGTAATTAATGTTACTGGTAATGGTGTTTATGGCGTTCTTAAATATGAGTCTGGAGTGCACCGTGTACAAAGAGTCCCGCAAACTGAAACGCAAGGAAGAGTCCATACAAGTGCTGCATCGGTTGCCATATTGCCTGAGGCTGATGAAGTCGATATTCAGCTAAACCCCGCAGATATTAAACGTGATGAGTTTTGCTCATCTGGACCTGGTGGACAATCTGTTAATACAACTTATTCGGCAATACGTTTAACCCATATCCCAACAGGACTTGTTGTTATTTGTCAGGATGAAAAATCAAAATTAAAAAATTTAGACTCGGCAATGAAAGAATTGCGTACGCGTCTTTATAATCTTGAGTATCAAAAGTATATGGACGAAATATCTAAAAAACGTAAAACAATGGTTTCAACTGGAGACCGTTCTGCTAAAATAAGAACGTATAACTTCCCGCAAGGTAGAGTAACTGATCATAGAATTAATTATACTGCATATAATCTGCAAAACGTTATGTTGGGTGATATCCAAGAATTAATCGACCAACTAAATATGGCTGAAAATACTGAAAGGCTTAAAGATTCTGGACAAGAGCAATAGTACTGGATAATATAATGTTCAAAACTGCTTCTAAATTCAAAATGTAAAATCGTATTGATGATTTGTGAGAATATTTTTATGTTGAATTGCAAAAAACTGCTAACTTTGAGAAAATATTAAAACGTTTTTTATGAAAAGCCTTGCTTTATTCACATTCTTGTTAATGTTTTCTTTTTCTTCAATTGCTCAAGATTATTATTGGGTTTATTTTACAGATAAAAATGCCGTCGAATTTAATCCTTACGAGTATTTTGACCAAAAAACTATATCAAAACGAGAAAATATAAATGTTCCTTTAAATGACATCAGTGATTATCCATTGAATGAAAACTATGTAAACACTGTCTCTAATTTATCGGCAGAATATATTGGTGAAACTCGCTGGTTTAATGCCATTGCAGTTTTTGCAAATGATGATGATATTGTGAAAATTTCAGAATTAGAGTTTGTTGCTAAAATTGAAAAGATAGTTGCGGGTCCAATTATATGTGAATACGATTTTTTTGATGATACTTATAACGATTTTGAAAGAGTATATCAAGATGGCATTTTGCCTCAATTAAGGGCGATGGAGGGCGAAGAGTTTGTTAATAATAATATAGAAGGACAAGGAATTAGAATTGCTGTCTTTGATGGTGGATTTCCAGATGTGGACACTCATGATGCATTTACTCATCTTCGTGAAAATCAGCAAATAAAGGCTACATATAATTTCCCTAAAAAACAGGAAAATGTTTATGGCTGGAATAGTCACGGGACTATGGTTTTAAGCTGTATTGCTGGTATCGACCGCGATGGTAATAAAATGGGACTTGCAACTAAGAGTGAATTTATTTTAGCACGAACCGAAATTAATAGTGAACCCGCTAGAGAAGAGGTGTATTGGTTGATGGCAGTCGAATGGGCTGATAAAAATGGTGCAGATGTTATTAATTCAAGCCTTGGTTATGGTGCTGATAGACATAATCCTGTTGGCATGGACGGTAAAACTTGTTTAGTTTCTCGTGCTGCAAATATGGCTGCTGCAAAAGGTATGTTGGTTTGCAATGCAATGGGAAACGAAGGAGATCAAAATTCTTGGAAAACACTCGGTGCTCCTGCTGATGTTGATAGTATTTTGTCAATTGGTGGAATCGAGCCGGAATTTGGTTATCATATAAGTTTCTCGTCTTTTGGACCTACTGCAGATGGGAGAATGAAACCAAATGTGTCAGCTTTTGGAAAAGCTAATGTTGCTAAGCCAAATGATGGATATGGGGCTGCTTATGGTACTTCGTTTGCTTCTCCGCTTGTAGCAGGTTTTGTCGCTTGTGCATGGCAAACAAATAGAGAGCTTTCTGCAATGGAACTAAAATCCGAAATTGAAAAATCTGGAAATTTATATCCTTATTATGACTATGCCGTTGGGTTTGGAGTTCCTCAGGCAGGTTATTTTACAGGAAAAAAGCATGATAAAAAAGATAAAATATTTGAGATAACTAAAGATGATGATGATGTGATAATTAGTGTTAGCGATAGAGAATTGTATCAGAATATTTTGCTTTATTATCATATCGAAAGTAAAAATACACAGCTCGAATATTATTCTATAAATGAATTTTGGATGAGTTCGGGTGATGAAATCAGAATAAAACACGAAGCTCTGCAAGGCGGCAAAACTCTAAGGGTTTATTGTCGTGGATATGTTGAGGAATATAAATTAGCAGAAACTGACAATTTAGTAGAGACAGAAAAATCATATTATTCGCTTATCAATAAAAGTGGACAGACCTCTTATTATAATAAAGACGTGGCAAGAGATAAACCATCTGCTTTTGGTGTAAATTCAAAGTTTTACATATTACCTTACTTATCTTTTGGTCTTGCTATACCACCTGATAGCGATGTGATGGATATTCAATATGGGAAATCGAGAAATTGGCAATTTGGTTTGAAATACATCCATAATGTTAGCAAATGGTATAGAGTAGGATTGAGTGTTGATTATAGCAAGTCAAAATATTTTTATGATATAGTTTTAAATGCTCCTGACCCAAGTATTGATGAAATAGAAGCTTTTGTTCAGTTAGGCAGAATGAATTTTGAGTTTTTTCAACGCTTTAGACTTATTCCGGGAACTAGTACAGGTTTTGGTACTTATCTTGATTTAGGAGTTTATGGAAATATGGTGCTTAAATATACAGATAAGCAAACAACTACATTTTTATCCGATGATGTTACTGAGGAATATACTTATTGGAATAATTATAATAAGTTTAATTATGGTGTGCAAGTTAAACTTGGTTATGGAGTTCTTGCTTTATATGCAAAATATAGATTTACGGATGTTTTTGGAGTAATAAATGCATACGGTTCCCCACCGCCATTGATGAACTTTCCTGAAATTGAAGCAGGCATAGAATTGAACTTACCTTTAATAATGAATTAGGTCAATAAAAAAAGCCCCTCTTTTGGGAGGGGCTGTGGTACCACCTAGAATCGAACTAGGGACACATGGATTTTCAGTCCATTGCTCTACCGACTGAGCTATGGTACCTTTATTTAAGGACTGCAAATGTAAGTCAAATTTTTATTATAGCAAAAATATTTTTGTTTTTTTTACAATAATAAAGTCAAATATTTTGTTTCGTGTTGATTCTCAAAGGAATAAGTCGCATGATTACTTCAACACATCTCACTTAAAGTAATAATGTGGGCTAACTCTAAACTTATTTTTCACAATCTGGTGAAAACCAATACTTCTGAGCAAAAATTTTATTTTACTTTTCTTTCTTTTTGGATTGGGTAAATGCATTGTTTTGACTTGATTTTTTTTGGATTTTTGATCAGCCAGAAAAGTTAAGTGTTTTTTTTAAGAAAACACAATTTCAAAGAGGTGGAAAATTAGCATGATAGGAGGGGTAGAAGAGTTTTGTTAAATCACTTGTTTCTAAGTATATGACAAAAACCTAATAATATCTATTTCTGTTTGATATTTCACAATCTGCTTTCCTCGTTACTGTTACATTTTGGCTTTTGACCACAAACTCGAAAACCAATACTTTGTACAAGTAGTATTTGCGACAGTATATTCATAAACAATTGGTCATAGATTCAGATCCGCAATGGACGAGTCAAAAGCATTTTCGGGCACAGCTTGTTTGTTGTATATACCATCTGCAGGTTCTCCAATCATTAAAACAGGATAAGCATATACAGAATACTGATTATCTAATCCATTACTAAAAATGCTGCCAGATTATTTACACTTAGATTGAGAACGAATATGTCATCGCAACCAAGTGTTGTCATACAAAAAATATCACTATGCATGTATGTATGTATTTATGTTTTTTTAATCAAAAATGCATTTTTTTTGATTGAAATTAGAAAAAAAACATCTGTAAAAGTAGAATTTTGTGTGAGTTTTGGTATTAATATTGATATTATGCACAAAATACCAATAAATGCAATCCCAGTAATATAGTACTATAGCCCCATATTCGTGTGTTTTATATAAAGAAAAGGTGTAATTAATTTGGAGGCTATAATTTTTTATAGTATATTTACATCAAATTCATTTAAAATTAAGCATTTATACCTTATGAAGAAAGTAATAATAATGTTCCTGACATTGGTAACGAGTATTATGTGCGTTTCCCAGAATCACAGCAGTAATTTAGACATTAATAATGTAAACGCATTAATTAGACCAATCGGAAATCACTTTAACGATTGGGATGGGTACTCAATGTATTATGTCCCAATCGGGGAAGGGACTTCAACAATCTATACAAGCACATTGTGGATTGGAGGTTTTGATAATGCAGAATCTCTCCATTTTGCAGGTGAAAGGTATCGACAATCTGGAAACGATTTTATTACTGGGCCACTTTCTTATGGTGATGAATTACAAATGCCAAATGGCGTTTCAGAAAGCTGGGATACCATCTGGGAAGTTACGCGTGTTGAAATACAGGAGTTTTTATCTAACCAGAGTAATCCTGCCTATCAAATTCCTGAAAATATACTTAATTGGCCAGCACATGGTAATACAAGTATTGGTCAAAGCCATAATCTGGCACCATATTTTGATGTCAATAATGATGGAAACTACAATCCCGAAGACGGTGATTATCCAAATGTTCGTGGAGACAAATGCTTATTTTTTATTTTCAACGACCTTTGTGAACATTCAGAATCCGGCGGAGCTGCACTAGGAATAGAAGTTCATGGTATGGCATATGCTTTTAATATTCCTGAAGATGAAGCATTTCACAATTCTGTTTTTCTAAATTATAAAATTATCAACCGTTCTGATACTACCTATAATGATACTTACATTGGTATTTTTACTGATTTTGATATTGGATATAGTAATGATGATTATATCGGTTGCGATGTTGACAGGGGATCATTTTACGCATATAATGGTGATGATTTTGATGAAACTACCGGTGGGATGACTGGTTTTGGGGAAAATCCTCCTGCACAATCAGCAACTCTACTCGGTGGACCTTATAAAGATAGCGACGGAATTGACAATCCTCAATTTGATGGTTTGGGAAATCAAATTGTTAACGAAAGTATCAACGGGTTAAATTTTGGTGATGGAATAGTTGATAATGAACGTTTAGGCATGACTGGATTTTACTATTTCAATAATAGTGGAACAGGTGCAAATCCGGCAACCCTAGACCCTGAAACGCCAATGGCTTATTACAATTACATGCGAGGATATTGGTTGGACAACACAGCACTGCTTTATGGTGGTACTGGTCATTATTCAGGGGCCAATACGACATCTACAAATGCAAAATTTATGTTTCCTGGCAGTCCATCATCTGACACACACAATTGGGGAACAGATGGTGCTGATCTCGGAGCTTGGTCAGAAGAAACCGAAAGCAATCCTCCGGCTGACAGACGTGGAATGTGTTCGACAGGAGCGTTTACTTTTGAACCTGGAGATACAGCTATAATCGATATTGTATATGTTTACGGTGTGGACATTAACACTAAAAGCAGCTCAAACGATGTTATGAAACAAAATATCGATATTATACGTGAAGGATTTATTAACAATGAAACACCCGATGGAAACCCAATTGTTTATTCTTCAGTGCAAGAGTTTAAAGCAAACAGCATAAATAAATATCATATTTTCCCAAATCCTGCAAATGATATTGTTACAATTAATTCACAATTACCTCAAATGGCAATAGTTGAGATATACAATACAAATGGACAAATAGTTAAAACAACAACAATTCTAGGGCAAGAAAACCAAATACAAATTTCTACTCACGATTTAAAAACAGGTCTTTACTTCATTAAAATAAATTCAGAATTAAATACAATTACGAAAAAAATATCCATTATTCATTAAAAGTAAAAAAGCATGAAAGATTTAATCAAAAACGCATTTTTTATTTTGCTTCTATTTATTGCAGGAAGCGTTTATTCACAAACCGTTGTATCTACTAAAAACAACTCTGTTTATGCAGGAATCAGTAATCCAATATCTATTGCAGTAGATGGAATTCATTCAGATTTTATTGAAGTAACTTGTGAAAATGCAAAATTAGAAAAGCAGGACGGAGTTAATTATCAAATAACGCCAAAAATTAACACAAGAGAGGTGAAATTATCAATTTATAACACAAAAGAAGACGAGGAAGAATTAATCTCAAAATATTCTTTAAGAGTATTACGTATTCCGGCACCAGAAATTATGTTGGCAAATATAGTTATTGCAAATGAAAGACAGGAAATAAATAGAAATATTTTGTTAGTAAGTCCAATTTTAGTATTAAGACAAAAAGCAGATTTTATATTTGATATGAAACATATTGTAACAGAATTTACAATTGCATATAAAATAGATAGCAAGCAGGTAAGGCATAAAATTGACGGATATAAGATCCCTGCAAATATTATAACTGAGCTAAGGAAGCTTCCTGCAAACTCGGAAGTAGAGTTTTTAGATATTACATATAAGGTAAGTAATACAGCTAGTTATACATATGGAGGTGTAAAAGTTATATTAAAATAAAGGGAAATGAAAACAATCAAAGTATTAGTAGTTTCACTATTGTGTATGATATCTACATTGGTATATGCACAACAAGGATCTACAGAGGTTAATTCTAAGAAAGTAATAACAAAAAAAATAATGTATGATGTTCAAATTGTAAGCAATAGAGTTAATGAGGTAGATTGGTTTTGGCAGAACATGATTGAAAATGATTTAGATCAGCTATTAACAATTCTTTTTGACGATGTTAAAAATGGAATAATACAAGCATATGTTTATGATTATGATGGAGACTATGCAAGTTTTGAATCAATTCCAAAAGATGGGATAAAGGATTATTTTGAGGAAAATGCAAATCTAATGGGCTCTTATTTAGAAAATGATGAAGAAACAGGCTCACAGATTGAGGTTTATGCTCCCTATCCTGCTAAAAAATCATATATACAAGAACTTCGTTTTTTGGAGGAATGGTATTATGAAGGAGATGTGTTTTGTAAACGTGTAATTTCAGTAGCTCCAATCTTTGTCCTTTATGAGGGTTGTAAAGATATTTTTTATTGGGTAAATATTGAAGCTGTAAATTGATTTTTAGATTATTTCAGCAATTTAATAAAGAGAGAATTATAAATATTATAAAAATACAACCAAAATATTAACTTTATACTGATATGCTGAAAAGCTGTTTTGGTTGAAAACATACTTATTTTAAATTTATATATCAGTAAAGATTGGGTTTGACTATTAACAAATATATTGAAATTAGTATATGAATAAAATAGTGTTTATTGTACTATTTACTTGTCTGAATTTTGCATCAAATGCACAATCAATTTACGACACCATTTCATTTGTGAAGCATACTTCAATTAAAAATCAACAAAGATCAGGCACTTGTTGGGCATTCGGAACTATTTCCTTTATTGAATCCGAATTAATACGTATGGAAAAAGGGGAACACGATTTAGGCGAAATGTACATTGTTTTCAATACTTGGCCTCGCAAAATTGAAATGCACTTACGAATGCAAGGAGAGAATTATTTTACAATGGGAGGGCAAATGCACGATGTGATGCGAACCATTTCAAAATGCGGACTTATGCCCGAAAAAGCCTACGGTGGTTATACTATGAAAATGGGGCATGATCATTCTTCACTTGATACAGCATTGTTTAGATATGTTAAAGATATTGCTAATTTAACCTATCCTGATTTTGTAAATGATTATAGCATTGTTGTTGACTCAATTTTAGTTAGTCATTTACAAAAACCTCCGCAAAACTTTTATTATAAGCATAAAGAGTATTCTGTCGCGGAGTTTTCAGAAAAGATGGCTCTAGAACCACAGGACTACATCACTATTACTTCATATACTCATCGTCCGTATTACGAGTATTTTGTACTAGAAGATCGCTTTAATTGGGATGCTGGATTATACTATAATTTGCCATTAAAAGTGTTTTTGCAGACGGTTGATGATGCTCTCGAAAGTGGGTACAGTCTTGTTTGGGATGGAGATGTAAGTGAAACTGGATTTTCAGCGGCTAGTGGATTTGCTAAGCTTGATTTTGCAGATGATTCCGATTGGGAAAAACTCCGTCAGAAAATGTATGATAATCATCAAACTAAAATAGATCATGTAATGCACTTGGTTGGGAAGCTCAAAAACTCTAACAATGAACAACTTTATCTGATAAAAAATTCATGGGGTAAAATTGGTGTTCATAATGGTTATATACTGATGGATAGTCAGTATTTTATGCTAAAAACTGTCGCATTAATGGTGCATAAAGATGCATTACCTGAAAATGTTAGGAATAAATTGTAGAATTTTTATAAAAACTCAATTTATACTTTAAGGTTTTATTTTGTATATATATAATTTGCATTAAATACAATGGATTCTATAGATTTACTGTTGCTTAGCATTGTCCTTTATGTTAATTGTTACATTAGTCTTTTTTTATAAATTTTAAAAATTTTACCATTTGAAAACTTAATAAAATACAAACCAGAATTTAAATTATGTAATTGTATTCTTAAATTATTACTAAATTCTCCTTTATAAACTTGCTCTCCAATAACATTAATAATCTCAAAAGTCTGTAATGAATTCTGCTTGTCGTTAGTGTTGGTAATTGTTAAATAATTTTGTGCTGGATTTGGGAATAAGTGAATATCATAATTTTTAGTTACTAACATAACTTCACTACTTATAGTGTTTATGCTGTTTTCAACAGTATCAACATAGGAAAAATAATCAGATAATGTTTGATTTTGTTCCGTGAAATAAATATTCTCGTAAAATCCTATCCTTTTCACCCGTAGTTTTATTTTTCACTGTTATTGCATTAGCTCTCACTGAAAGTCATATTTCGGGTTAGCTTTGATACCCAAAGTAGTGCACAATCATGTATAAGTCGATTGATATATTACACCTAAAGGTATGAATATCAGTAGTCGGTGTGTTTTTTTAATAATATACAATGGTTAGCGGTAATATTAGATATATAATTTTTGGTAAGGGGGATTTATCAGCCAAAAAATAAATAAGCAATAAAAATTGCAGCTATAATTCCGGCAAAATCGGCGAGTAAACCTGCTGTAACAGCATATCTTGTGTTTTTAATTTTCACAGATCCAAAGTAAACAGCAATAATGTAAAATGTTGTGTCAGTTGCTCCTTGGAAAGTACATGCAAGTCGTCCTACAAATGAATCTACGCCGTAATTATTCATTGCATCTACCATTAGTCCTCTAGCTCCGCCTCCGCTTAAGGGTTTCATAAATGCAACTGGAAGAGCATCGACAAATTCGGTGCTTCCAAACGATGAAAATAGCCATCTAAGACCTTCAATCATTGCGTCCATTGCTCCCGATGCACGAAAAACACCAATAGCAACAAGTACTGCAACTAGATACGGAATAATCTTTATTGCGACTTTAAAACCTTCTTTAGCGCCTTCGATAAATGAGTCGTAAACATTTATTTTACGTTTGACTGCCAGCAAAATAAATACAATGATTATCCCAAACAGAATAATATTTGCAGTTAAAGAGGATACTAAACTAAGTTTTTCAGACGATAAGAGGGTAAACCCATAAATAATCCCACTAATTAGTAATGTTACACCTCCGAGATAAAACAGAACTTCTTTACACCAGAGATTGATCTTTTGAAATATTGAAACTGCAATAATTCCAATTAAAGTACTAAAAAAAGTGCTGAGTAGAATTGGTAGAAATATGTCAGATGGGTCTGCTGCACCCAATTGTGCTCGATATACCATTACCGAAATGGGTATTAATGTTAGTCCTGAAGTATTGAGAACCAAAAACATTATCATTGAATTAGATGCAGTTGATTTATTGCTGTTTAATTCTTGAAGTTCTGTCATAGCTTTTAGTCCAAGCGGAGTTGCTGCATTATCTAAACCAAGCATGTTGGCAGCTATATTCATAACCATTGAGCCGTGTACTGGATGGTTTTTGGGAATGCCAGGGAAAAGTTTGTTAAAAAGCGGAGATATACCTCTTGATAGATAGCTTATTGCACCTCCTTTTTCACCGATTTTCATTATTCCAAGCCACAATGTCATTACTCCAGTGAGTCCTAAAGATAATTCAAAGCCTAATTTGGCATTGTCGAATGTACTGTTCATAATCTCTGGAAATACGCTTACGTCTCCAAAGAATATTAATTTTACAAGTGCGACAATAAATGCTACAACAAAAAATCCTACCCAAATATAATTTAGTACCAAAACTTTATTTTTTTACAAATTTAAGGTCTTTATAAGATGTTTTTAATTAAAGCTTGAAATTGTATTAACAAAGTTTTTAACATAGGGAATGTTGTGATCCAGTGATTCAGTGATTCTGTGATTCTGTGATTCTGTGATTCTGTGATTCTGTGATTCAGTGATTCAGTGATTCTGTGATTCTGTGATTCTGTGATTCAGTGATTCTGTGATTCTGTGATTCTGTGATTCTGTGATTCAGTGATTCTGTGATTCAGTAATCCAGTGATTCTGTGATTCTGTGATTCTGTGATTCTGTGATTCTGTGATTCTGTGATTCTGTGATTCAGTAATCCAGTGATTCAGTGATTCTGTGATCCAGTAATCCAGTGATTCTGTGATTCTGTGATTCTGTGATTCTGTGATTCTGTGATTCTGTGATTCTGTGATTCAGTGATTCAGTGATCCAGTGATTCTGTGATTTTCGCAGCTCGCAGTTCTCTGCTTACTAATACTACCTACAAATACAAAACACTGAACAATCCAACAATCGAATAATCCTAGCTACAGTGCTGCAATAATGTTTATTTCATTTTTTTACCAATAAAATCAAATCCAAAGAAATAATTGTATATTTGTAAACACTAATAAGCATCTTATAGATTTTTTAGCAAATGGAAGTACGTATCTTAAAACCAAGAAAGGCACTAAACAAAGCCTTTTTAAAAGTAAAACCTAATAGAACTGAAATCGAAAAGTTTAAAGCAGGACTTATTAACTTACTTGATAGAATAAATGATGCCGAAAGCGAAGAGTTTCATAAGAATCTTGTTATTGACTTTTTGAAAAAGACTTATTACGACCCTAATTTTTTTGTAAATACAAAAGGACGTAAT
>JAQUBO010000334.1 GCA_028686735.1 Bacteroidales bacterium | reverse complement strand
CAGCTGACGGAGAAGTAAGGCGCCTAACTTTGCAGTTATACAAATGTATTTACTCCCTTTGGTCGTGAGCTAAAGGTTCAATAAGTTAGCAACGCAGTAGATGCACAAAGACAATCGCAAGCAGCACCAAAATTTGGGTGCATTAATGACTTTTGATAAACAATATAAATGTTTGACAATCTGACATTTACTTATATATTTTACAAAAAGCGGTGAACGGCTTTAGCCCTCACCGAAGGTAATAATGCGGGTTAAAACTGTCCTTAGAGTTTATCTATGGACAACGACCTAACAGTAATTAATCAAACAAAACAGATTAATACAAATTAGGACTCCTGAACTCTCTTTTGCCACTCCCAAGCAGACTTGACAGTTTCGTTAAGTGAAACTTCGGCTTTCCAACCTAAAACTTTATTTGCCTTAGATGTATCAGCCCAAACCTGTTCAATATCCCCAGCTCGCCTATTTACTATTTTATAATTCAATTTTTGTCCTGTGCTAATTTCAAAAGCTTTTATTATTTCCATCACAGAACTTCCTTTGCCTGTACCTATATTAAATGTTTCATAGCGAGACGTTTTGTTTAATAATCTTTTAACTGCAAAAACATGTGCCTTAGCTAAATCACAAACATTAATATAATCACGAATTGCAGTACCATCAGGAGTATTGTAATCATCGCCAAAAACACTTAATTCTTGTCGCAAACCAATAGCTGTTTGTGTAATATACGGCAATAAATTATCTGGGACACCAAGTGGTAATTCTCCAATGTGAGCAGAAGTATGAGCTCCAATAGGATTAAAATACCTTAAAGAAATTGCGTTAAGATTATCAGATGAATTTATCGTATCGACAATTATTTCTTCATTAATTTTCTTTGTGTTTCCATAAGGCGACTCAGGTTTTACTACTGGAGTTTCTTCGGTAACAGGCAATTTTTCTGGTTGCCCATAAACTGTACAGCTAGACGAAAATACCAAATTCGGGATATCATATTTAAGCATATTTGACAAAATATTGACAAGCCCTTGTATGTTATTATGATAGTATTTGAGTGGCTCTTTTACCGATTCTCCAACTGCTTTATAGGCAGCAAAGTGAATAACAGCAACTGCACTACTATGCTCTTGAAAGACCGTTTCCAAGTTTTTTTGTTCTGACACATCGGTTTGATAAAATATGGGTCGTTTACCAGTAATTTTTTTAATTCCATCAAGCACTTCGATTATGGAGTTCGATAGATTGTCTATTGTAACTACCTCAAAGCCAGCATTTTGAAACTCGACTACTGTGTGAGAACCAATATACCCTGTTCCACCTGTAATTATTACTTTTTGCATATCATAATTATTTGCATTTGTACAAAAATAGTTAACTCGCATTAATTAACAATTAAAAAACTGGTTTATTGTGAACTAAAACATTGTTGTATAGTTAAAATATTTTCAAAATCATGTAACTATCGAAATCTGTCGCTTTAAAGGGAGAATATATTTTTTTTATCCAATCCAACGGTTGCGGCTATGTGGAGTGTTGAATAGGAATAGAAACTACCTTATCAGAGTTCCCACGAAGCCATCCGCCAGACTTCGGCGTGAGCTCAGTCGAACGCTGGCGAATTGGCGGTGTACGGAAGTGCTCTGCACTAACGTTTACAGATGAATTTCCACATTACACATAGGTGCTGTTTATTAGGCACTGGCTTTTATTCTTCTATTTGTTTGATTATCCAATTTATCCATCCTGTTATTGTAGAAGCTCGTCTAGTATAAGTTGAATCAGAGCTGACTTTGTAGAGTTTCACATTTTTCATAATTTCAATAATGCTATTCTTATCAATAAGCTCCCCCTTCTCTAGAGAACGTTTTAACGTAAGATTAAATACTTTATGTGAAGTAATTAGTTTTACAAATTCTTGTTGTCTGTCAATTAAATTAAAGTTAAAAACTTGTTGGCCAGTTCGACTTAAAAAACAACCGATTTGACCTGTATTATCATCTTTCCCAAATTCAATAAGACCTAAATATTTTCCTGCATTTGAGTAATAATCTGTTTGACGTGAATCAAAGTCGTAATTTTGTGTGATTTCTTCTTTTGAAAGAAAGCTTTTTTGCTTAAGAAGTTCACAAAGATTAATTACTCTTTCAAAGCTATCTGCTTGTGGAAAAGGTATTTCAGGTTCTCTTTTTATTTTTACTTTTTCTAAAATCTCAATTAAGGATTCAATGTTAAAACTACTATCTTGTAGAATATACTTGTTATGTTTTTTTAATGTTATAGAATTATAATGTTCAATATTATCAAAGGTATATTCACGTAAGTGAAAAACGCCATTAGTATATGTTAAAAAAATTGGTCTAATCTGTTTCGTTATTTTCTCACTCCAAAGTTTGTATGGATAATATAGCTGACGAATAAGAAAATCGTCAGAAATGTAATTCTTTGCCTCAATTAGGTTTAACGATGCATCACCTTCATAACCTCCATCAATTTCTATTTGGGAATTCTCAACACAAATTTTGAATAAGCCATTTGACGAATTTATATTAAAGTTAAATGTAGATGAACTCATACGGCCATTAACTGTTGGAAATAAATTTTCTTCTTCAGTAAAATGATGAAGAATTTTAGAAACAAATGCACAGTTTATAGCTGTTGACTCACTTGAAATATTCTGATAATCTAGACTTTCTAGAAAAGATGGAAATTTTATCGGGAGAATTGATATTTCATCAGTATTGAAATTAGAAAATGTCTCAAATGTCCCAATAATATATCCTCCTCTAGATGTTGGTAGAATTGATAAATTGTTTTTTTTAAATTGTTTTGGGAGTTGAGATTTATGATCAAATTTTGTCATTAATCTAGATTCTCTGAATTGATTAATTTGTGCTGAAGAAATTGCAAAAAAACCTTCTTTTGAAATTTTATTCAATAAATCGTATTTCTTGAATAATTGTTCCCAAGCTAAGTCATTTTTTGATTTTTTCATAGTTTCTTATTAAAAGCTCATCAACTTTTCCACAATCTGTTCCTTTTGAATTAATCATCCAATT
>JAQUBO010000007.1 GCA_028686735.1 Bacteroidales bacterium | reverse complement strand
GTTTTAAAATACATCATCGGTGCTGCATGGTCTGATAAAATCATTGAGCGATATCCGTCACCAATAAAAAGCCTGTCATATCCTAATGAGAAATTTAGATTATCAGTTGCTCTAAAAGCAATATTACCATAAGCAGCTGCAAAATCATATTCATTAATTCTACTTAAAGGTTTTATTCTCCCGTAACCAGGAATTACGCCATAAAACACATAATAGTCATAAATTTGCATTGGTAAAACTCCCTGATTTTCGTAAAATGAGGTATTAAAATATATTTTTGAATCTAAATTACCGCTTAAAAGGATTCCGCGTGTGTTTAAATATCCAGTTTCAACAAGGTCGTTGCTATTCAGCCTAAAATCTATAATTGGGTCAAGTAATAATTTAAACCTCTCATCCTCCAATACAAAAAGGTGTTCATGAAATAACTTTCTATTTAGCCATGATTTATCAGATTTTATTTCGATTGTAAAAATCAAACTATCATAAATTTCATTTTCGGCTCCAGTAGCTGGACGAACAAGCGTTGAAATATCTTTAAAATAAATACTCTTTTCGTTAAGGTTTTGAAAATGACCAGTCAGCGGATAATCCTGTGCAAAAATAAGACTTGAACTTAGCAAAAATAATATTTGAAGAAAATGCTTCATAAAGAGTTTTTAACCAATGCAAATGACTGATGTCCAGTTAAAATATTTTTATAATCATGTAAGGCTTGAAATATGTCGTCTCTAAAGGGACGACATATTCTTTTTATCCAACCCAAATATATCTTTTTTAACTTTTATCGGACAACAATTATTTGCAAATATATAAAATTTATTAGAAAACGTTATTTTATAATCTGCCTCACATTTAGGACATTGAGAACAAGTTTCAAAACCTATTCATTCATAATAGTATTAATTGCATTTTTACCAGATTGTGAGGTAAAATAATCTCTTACTAAATTGTAATTTTTAGGATCAGTAGTAAAAGGATAAGCAAACTTTGCAAAGTCTATCTTATCAGTTTCGAGTGAGAATAAAGGCAACAAATCTTTAACCTGTGCTGAACCAATACATTCATATTGTTTCACCAATCTTTTTGCTACCTCAAGTTTAGCTGTCGAAAACGACTCTTTGCGTATTTCTGATTTAATTTTAGAGAAATCTTGATCGTTTAAGATACACTTTTCAACAACAACTTCTAATGGCACACCGTGAGGTTTTGGCGAACTGGGAACTTCATAAATCTCATTTATTCCATGAATAAATTTATCGGTTGTCAAAATTTGTTTTACATGCAAAAAATTATCTTTATCATACACTTTTGGATAAGCAGTTTTAAAGAAAATATAGCGATGAGGTTCTGATTTTATTATAGCACCTAGTTTCATTACCTGCTCAGTTGTAAAACAATAAGTATAGACATATTCCATACATATTTTTGCTTTTTCTTCATCATCTTCAAATTGAGCCACGGTATTTGCAAAAGCGACAAATTGTTTATCGTTTAAATAGTTTTCACAACCTTTATTGATTCCTGTATATATCGCAGCATTAGGGAAAATCACTTTTGCTACCGACGGCTCATCGGTATCTTTTTTAATTATCTCTTTCTCAACTTCAGGCTGATTATTAGCATTTTCAGGCTTATCAACTACCTCAGTTTTAGATTCTGGCTCTTCGACTTTAGTGTCTTTTTCGGTATTTGCATCTTTATCATTTGCACCTACATCTTTGTTTTTATCTTTATCGTATTGACGGTCTTTTTTCCTGTCTCTCATTGTAAGATAATCTTGAAAGGAATTTATGTCTGTTGGATCAATCCCATAACGTGGATTTTGTTGTTTAATATATTCCCACATAATTGTCTGGTGTGAAAACTTTTCAAAAGCATCGCACAAAATTATTGCATTCGATTTATCTGTAACGCTTGGATAAGCACCTTTTACAAATCCTAAGCGATATTCATCTTGTTGAAAAATAAGCGAAAGTTTGTAAAGTTGATTAGATGAAACATTCTTTCGTTTGATAATTCGCACTCCTTTTTTCATTCTACGTTCATCACGTTTAGGACTTTCAACACGCTTAGTTAAACAGTTATACCAAAAACGCCCCATTGGTTTTTTAACTGCAACTGACTGTGGATAAACGGCTGTGACAACAAAGACAACTGACAGTAATATTATAAGTTTTTTCATGTTTTATTTTTTTACGAAGATAAAACTTTTTATTCAAAAAGAGTGCCATAATACCACTACAAAATAGTTTTTTATGTAAGTTTACAAAAGAATAAAAACATTAACTTCCTAATTTCTAGTGTAGATGCTCCAATTATATGTATTGAATCTTCATACAATATTACAACAGGTATTGGGCAATCAAAAAGAGCCGACCAACTTGTTGAATTATTCGGTATTATAATGAAACACAATGCAAATCATAGATCAAACAGAATAATTATGCTAAATAATTGTGGATGGCTTTATTACAAAAATTTAAATTATTCACTAAAAAAACAGTTGTTTCTCTAACTGCTTTTCAATTTAAATGATTTTTTTTGTAAATTTGCGATAAACCTGATTAAACTAATTTGAAAAAGCGTATTAAACAATTTATAATTATAGTAACACTATTAAATATAGTGATTAATGCTTTTACACAAGAAACAGATACTGTAAAAATAAATATTACCAATACTATTTATGACACCGTACAGGTTTATAATAATGTCTATAAATACGACACTATTTATGTTGCTCCTTTTATAGAAAAATACGAACTTTCTCCCTCATACACAAAGCATTGGCTAAGCTGGAAAACATTTTCAAATAATATTGGAAAACTCAAGAGTCAGCATAATTACACATTTGGATTTGAGTGTTCTGCAATCAAGAATAACTTATCCTTATCAACAGGATTTTTCTTTACAAAAACATTAAACAATTTTGAATTTAAAGATAATTACTCAGTTGTTGATAGCTCAATAAATTATAAAATAAATACAAACTCATATTATGAAATAGATACAACTGGTACAGACTTTTATATAACTGAAGACACTGTAATAATAGACAGTACATTCATTCTTGTTAACGACACTACATTTATATACCTAATAGATAGTACCGAAATAATCACATCGGATACCTCATTTTACACAGTTTTTGATACCACTCAAATAGATACAAGCATAATTAAAACTGGCAAAATACAATATTTTGAAATTCCTTTTATTTTTAGATTTAGGATTTATAAAAGAGCTAAATTTGAACTTCTTACAGGAGCAGGGATAATAATTGGAATTCTTCAGTATTCGGAGTTTTACTATCGACCGCAACAAGAAAACAATATAATATTAATCTCAGAAGAGATAAAAAGAAAAATAATTCCGTCTATTTGGTTATCCGCAAAATTATCGTTATTTCTATTTAAAAATATAGGTTTTTTTATTGAACCGCATTATAATTTTGGAATAAAGTCTTTATTTACATCTGAGTCCCAACTAACAGTAATACC
The DNA here is from genome assembly GCA_028686735.1 of Bacteroidales bacterium. Lineage (GTDB taxonomy): Bacteria > Bacteroidota > Bacteroidia > Bacteroidales > ML635J-15 > Bact-19. The sequence goes on along the minus strand of JAQUBO010000007.1, from coordinate 44,769 downwards.
TAATCGCTTAGGAATAAGATTTGGAATCAATTATAGGTTTTGAACCAAAGCAGAGATAGGGGTTTAAGGAGACTTCATACCTCGAGGACGAAAAGCCTCTCTACTACCCCACTTCATTTAAACACCAACTTATTATCATTAAACAAATTACAAATATAAGTTCTGGTTTTCTATGCTTACTATGATTAAATAATTATTACAATTTTGTGTTTAAGCTCAAAATCATAGCAATTAAATACAGATTTATAATTTATTTATTCTACTTTTTGCGTCCTTATAATTTTCTTCAACTTTTGTCCAGTTTAAAACATTCCAAATTGCACTAAGATAGTCTGGTCGTTTATTTTGATATTGTAGATAATAGGCATGTTCCCACACGTCAATTCCGAGTATTGGAATACCTCTAACTTTTGCGATATCCATCAACGGATTATCTTGATTAGGAGTTGAAACAACAGCTAGTTTTCCTTTTTTTGTCAATATTAACCACGCCCAGCCAGAACCAAATTGAGTGGCACCAGCTCTTTCTAATTCAAGTTTAAGATTTTCAAAATCCCCAAACTGTTCATTTATCATTTTCAACAAATCACCTTCAGGTTTAAGTTTTGCATTGGGTGATAATAAGTCCCAAAACAAACTATGATTGTAATGACCACCACCATTATTTCTTACACCCGAATTAAATTTACTAACATTCAACATAAGATACTCAAGACTGTGATTCTCAGCATCAGTACCTTTAATTGCAGCATTAAGCTTGTTTACGTACCCTTGATGGTGCTTTGTGTAATGAACTTCCATCGTTTTAGCGTCTATATGAGGTTCTAAACTATTGTATTCATAGTTTAATTTTGGTAACTCATGAACTTGTGCTGTTAAACCACTAGGTATTGCAAAAAAGATTAATAATGTTTTACTCAATATTTGTTTATTCTTCATAATTATTAAATTTATACGTTTAATAATACAAACAGCTTTATTTAGAATTTGTTTAAATAAGGCTATTGTAAGTTATTATTACGATTCTGATATTTTTAATTAAAATTCTATTTGTTTATAAATTTAAGAATTAGATACTTATAATTTTTTAACTTTGTAACTTAAAAGAAATTACATGGATAATTATATTCGTCCGGATTCTGAAGAATTGGACAATTTCGATAAGGAATATGAGAAGGCATTACGACCTTTAGATTTTGTCGATTTTAGTGGGCAGGAGAATATTGTTGCGAATTTACAAGTTTTTGTCAAAGCAGCAAATATGCGAGATGAGGCTTTAGATCATGTTTTACTGCATGGTCCTCCGGGCTTGGGAAAAACAACACTTGCAAATATAATTGCCAATGAATTAGATGTAGGTTTCAAAGTTTCATCGGGTCCTGTTTTAGATAAACCTGGTGATTTGGCTGGTTTACTTACCAGTTTAGATGCTAATGACGTTTTATTTATTGATGAAATTCATCGTTTAAATCCTATTGTTGAGGAATATTTATATTCGGCAATGGAAGATTATCGCATAGATATAATGATAGATAAAGGTCCTGCAGCTCGTTCTGTTCAAATACCTTTAGAGCCTTTCACACTTATTGGAGCAACTACGCGATCGGGTTTATTGACTAGCCCCCTTAGAGCACGCTTTGGCATAAATTGCCACCTCAATTATTACACTGCAAATATTTTAGAAAAAATAGTCAAGCGTTCGGCCTCAATTCTTGAAGTGCCAATAATTGACGATGCCGCTGCTGAAATCTCGCGTAGAAGCAGAGGTACGCCACGTATTGCTAATTCCCTTTTAAAGCGAGTTAGAGATTTTGCTCAAGTAAAAGGAAATGGAACAATTGACATAAAGATTTCTAAATTTGCTTTAGAGGCTCTAAACATCGACAAATATGGATTAGATGAGATGGATAATAAAGTTTTACTAACAATTGTCGATAAATTTGCAGGAGGACCAGTAGGATTAAAGACTATTGCAACTGCAGTTGGTGAAGATGAGGGGACAATAGAAGAGGTATATGAACCGTTTTTAATCATGGAAGGCTTTATAAAACGAACTCCAAGAGGACGCGAAGCCACCGAAAAAGCATATTATCATTTAAACAAAACAAACCCAGATATTCAACAAAAACTGTTTTAATTATGAAAAAATTGGTGTTTTTATTATTATCATTTATCATTACTATATTAGGTGTTTCCCAAACCTCTCACAGTGATATCATGGACGTTAAAGAATATATAATTGTTCTTGATATTACAGATATCGAAAGTGAATATATTGAAGGATACACAAGTTTGCGATTATCTCCGATGCAGGAAAACACAAATACATTTTTACTTGACTTGCAAAATCTTTCAATAGATTCGATCACTTGCAATCAGTCAGAACTCATTGGATACACTTATAATGACACTCTTATAAGCATTGAGCTCTCAACGAGTTTTAATCCCACTGACGAAATCACCATCAATGTTTACTACCATGGTAATCCTCAACAAGACCCATCGGGTTGGGGAGGGTTTTATTTTGCAGATGGTTACGCATTTAATCTTGGTGTCGGTTTTGACGACATTCCGCATAATTATGGCCGAGTATGGTTTCCTTGTAATGATGACTTTATAGATAAAGCGATATATAAAACAATTATTACTACTCAAGAAAATCATACCGCAGTTTGTGGTGGAGAGTTGGTTCAAGTTACTGAAAATACTGCTGAGGAAACAAAAACTTATGAGTGGCATCTCGACAATGAAGTGCCAACATACTTAGTTTCGGTGGCCGTAGGAAATTACACACTACAATCACACACTTACGAAGGAATAGAAGGTAATATCCCAGTTGAATTCTATATTTATCCTAACGATAGTGCCCGCACAGCAAACTCTTTTGTTAATATAGATAGCGTCTTGCGGATTTACGAGACAAAATATGGTGAATATCCATGGAATAGAGTAGGATATGTTTCGGTTCCATTTAATAGCGGAGCAATGGAGCATGTAACCAATATCGCAATGGGAAGAGACTTTATTAATGGCACACTTGATTATGAAGGATTGTTTTATCATGAATTAGCTCACATGTGGTTTGGAGATTTAATTACTTGCTTTTCGGCCGAAGATATGTGGATAAACGAAGGTTGGGCAACATACAATGAAACTATTTACAGAGAGTATTTATATGGATTAGATGTTGCAAGACAATTTCGGAATAAATCGCACGAAGTGGTACTTAGATATTACCATATTCAAGATGGGGGATTTCATTCTCTCTACCCTATGGATCAAAGTTTAACTTATTCTCGCACAGTTTATGAAAAAGGAGCAAGCACTGCTCATTCGATGCGTGGTTACCTTGGAGATGAGTTATTCTTTAATGGCATTAAACAATTTTTACAAGCAAAAGCTTACACTTCGGTTTCCTCGTACGATATGAGAGATTTTCTTACCGATTATAGTGGAATCGATATGACAGATTTTTTTAACGACTGGGTATTTTCTCCTGGATTTCTACATTATTCAATCGACTCGACTACTGTTCAACAAAATGGAGCAGACTATGATATTACTGTTTATATGCAGCAAAAACTTCGTGGTCGCGAAACCTATGCAAACTCAAACAGAGTAGAAGTGAGTTTTATGAAACCCGATTATAACATACAAACAGAACTTATGGAGTTTGACGGACAATTTGGAGTTCAAACATTTACAATTCCTTTCGAGCCTATTTTAACACTATGCGATTATAACCAAGTTTTAGCGGATGCAACAATTGATGAGGCTAAATTTTTAAAATCAACAGGCGTATCATATTATAATTACACCTATTTTTCTGCGGATGTGCAATCTATTAACGAAAATGACAGTACTTTCTTTCGTGCAACTCACAACTGGGCAACTCCTGACACTTTTAAAACTGAGATTCCTGGACTTATTATTGCTGACCACAGGTACTGGACAATTGAATCAATACAAACTGGCAATTTTAAAACAAAAGGACGTTTTACATATAATAAAAACTCCGATAGTTTTGGATATGTTGACAACAATTTCATAACAAACAGTACAGATTCTCTAGTATTATTATATAGACCAAACAAATCTGCAAATTGGACTATTGAATCAACAAGCCACTCTAAAGTACTAAAAAGACTTACTGTTGATTCCGTTAAAAACGGAGAATATTCATTCGCAATTTGGGATTGGGAGAAATATTTAGATATCAAAGATGATAAACTTAAAATAAATCATACAGATATTTATCCAAACCCAAACTCTGGTGAGTTTTATTTAAAAACTGATGGTAATTATTCTGGAACTGCACAAATCTTAAACAATATAGGAGTAGTTGTATATCAAAAGAATATCCAAAATACAGATAATATAATCAAGTTTGAGCTTAATAACTTACCTAACGGGTTTTATTTTATAAAACTAATGGATAGTAAGACCAACAGAATAATTACAAAGAAAATTATTGTACAAAAATAGAATTAAATTATGAATTTTGTTAAAGAAATGGAATGGAGAGGCATGATACAAGATATAATGCCTGGAACAGAAAATTTATTAAATAAGGAATTTGTTACAGCTTATGTGGGAATAGATCCAACAGCAGACTCGTTGCATATTGGTCATTTGGTTAGCATAATGATATTAAAACACTTACAATTATGTGGTCATAGACCTATTGTGCTTTTAGGTGGAGCTACTGGAATGATTGGAGATCCAAGTGGAAAATCGCAAGAACGTAATTTACTTGATGAGGCGACTTTAAGGCATAATCAGGAAGCAATTAAAAATCAGCTTTCAAAATTTCTTGATTTTAATACCGACAAAGAAAATAAAGCAAAGTTGGTTAACAATTACGATTGGATGAGCAAATTCACATTTCTTGAGTTCATTCGAGATGTTGGCAAACACCTCACTGTCAACTACATGATGTCAAAAGATTCTGTAAGAAAACGCATAACTGGAGAAGATAAAAGCGGTATGTCATTTACTGAATTTACGTATCAATTGGTGCAGGGATATGATTTTTTGCATTTGTATAATAATTATGATTGTAAATTACAAATGGGTGGCAGCGACCAGTGGGGAAACATCACTACTGGAGCAGAATTAATACGTCGCAAAGTGGGAGGCGAAGCTTTTGCTCTTACCTGTCCGCTTATTACAAAAGCTGATGGCGGTAAATTTGGCAAAACAGAATCAGGAAACATTTGGCTAAACCCTGAAAGAACAAGCCCTTATGCTTTTTATCAATTTTGGCTAAATGTATCTGACGAAGATGCAGCTAAATACATAAAGATATTTACGATTTTAGATAAAAATACCATAGATGCTATTGTAGAGGAACATAAACAGACACCAAATTTGAGAATACTTCAGAAGCGACTTGCCGAAGAAATTACAATAATGGTGCATTCAAAAGAAGAGCTCCAGACAGCAATCGAAGCATCGAAAATACTATTTGGAAAATCTACTAGCGATAATTTAAAAAAACTTGACGAATTAACGTTTACAAGCGTATTTGAAGGCGTGCCAATGTACGAGGTTAACAGGTCAGACATAGAAGCTGGCATAAATATTTTTGATTTATTAACAGATTACACAGGCATCTTTTCATCAAAAGGGGAACTACGTAGAACTATCCAAGGAAACGGATTGAGTATTAATAAAGATAAATATTCAGATATCGACGAAACAATAAACTCATCGTATTTATTAAATAACAAATACATATTGATTCAAAAAGGCAAAAAAAATTACTTTTTGATTCTAACTAAATAATACGAACTTTGTAATTATTACATTGTTAAAAACCAAAAGCAGTATGAAAAACACCATTACAATTCTGACAATAGCATTTTTTCTACAGAGTCTCATTGGCTTTTCTCAGACAGATACTACTACAATATGCAAATATCAAGAGTTCGCATTATTTATTACTGGGCAAGAGTTTCCAGCATCAAACACAGATACTACAATTGAGCGATCTTTCTGGATAGAGTATCAATCTAAGATTAATGAAGACTGGCCTAATATGGATAGCTCGCGTTTAACTCCCATGCGTAACTGGAGTAATCAAGTAATAAAACCTCAAATCAATGATAGTTTAACATTATTTTATCCATTTTCTGGACCTGATTTTTTACATGCTCATGTTTTGTTTCCAAATGCAAGCAATTATCTTTTTTTGGCTCAAGAACAGCTTGGCGAAATTCCTGATATCTCAAACGCAAGCCAACAAGAGCTATCCGACTATCTTGACAAGTTTTATTACTCAATACGCGACATTTACAAAAGAAGCTATTTTATTACTGGACGAATGAATACCGACTTACACAATGCAAGTATTAAAGGAGTGCTTCCTGTAATAATTTTCTTTATGTCTCAAACTGGGCATGAAATTCATGATGTAAAATACGAAACATTTGATGCAGATGGTAAGTTTAAAAAACTCAAATCAATTACTGGCAGATTTTCTGCTACTGAATGTGTTACAATATCATTTAGCGAAGCTAATAACGAAAAAATTAAAACATTAAGATATTTTCGTTGCGATATTTCCGATAGTGGTTTTGCAGTAACACCAATATTTCAATCATTTTTAAATAAGCTCGACACTGTCAATACTTATGTAAAATCTGCATCATATTTATTACATTATGGAACATTTAACACTATTCGGAATATTGTTTTAGACAACTCTAAAGCAGTTCTGCAAGATGACACTGGTATCCCATACAAATACTTTAAACCTGCAACATGGACTGCAAAACTATTTGGTGTTTATGTAAAACCTATATCCGATTTTACAAGTCCATACCTAATGCAATCTGATTTAAAAGCAATTTATGACAAAGGCGAAAACATTGATTCTTTACCTTTTTCTTTAGGCTACCATTGGCGAACAGGAGAGCAAAACCAGATGCTTTTTATAAAAAATTAAAACTCAATAAAACAATTCATAATGACAAAAAGAGCTTTAAAAAAGGGGACAATGGTCTATCCTTTACCCGCAGTAATGGTTAGTTGTGGCTCAACACCCGAAGAATATAATATTATTACTGTAGCGTGGACAGGTACGGTTTGTTCAGACCCGCCAATGTGTTATATATCCGTACGAAAAAACAGGCACTCCCACAAAATAATAACAAAAAATATGGAATTTGTTATTAATTTAACTAACAGCAAGTTGGCTTATGCGACTGATTGGTGCGGAGTAAAATCTGGCGACAAACACAATAAATTTAAAGAAATGAAACTAACTCCTGCTAGAGCTCAAGAGGTGTCCTGTCCTATAATTGAAGAATCGCCACTCAATATTGAGTGCAAAGTAACACAGATTATAGAACTAGGTTCGCACGATATGTTTTTAGCAGAAGTTGTTGCTGTTAATGCCGAAGAATCTCATTTTGATAAGGAAACTGATCATTTTCAGTTAGCAAATGCCGAAATGATGTGCTATTTACATGGAAAATACTATAATGTTGGGAAAAAAATTGGTAAATTTGGATATTCAGTTGAGGGAACAGGCAAAAAGAAAAGATAATTGTAATCCTACTATACCAAGATTAGCAAAGACTTTAAACCAAAAACCCACCTATAAAAGGTACGAGTTATACTAATTGAATTAAACATTTGTTCATTTTATATGTTATAGAAATAAATATTATAAGTTATGGATACAGTTGATATTAAATGGAATGAACAAATGTCTTTCACTGTTGATGTGGACGGGCATTCATGTGTAATTGATGCGAAAGGAGAATCTGGAGGCTTAGATGAAGGACCAAGACCAAAACCTCTCTTATTATCTGCACTCGGTGGTTGTACAGCAATGGACGTAATCTCTATTCTAAAAAAAATGCGTGTTAAACTTGATAGCTTTAATGTGCTTGTTGAAGGCGAACTAACAGATCAACACCCCAAACACTATCATACAATAATTATTAAATATATGTTGACAGGCCAAAATATAAATCCCGAAAAAGTTAAAAAGGCTGTTAAACTTTCCGAAGAGTCATATTGTGGTGTTAGTCATGTATTAAAACAAGCTATAGAAATACAGACTAAAATTTATATTAATGAAGTAATTATTGCATAACTCACATTATGGGGAGTGCAAAAAAGTGATTTCGCCTAAGTTCCTTAGTTAGTGAGCAATTACTACAAGCAAGAATGAAACCAGTCCTCTACTATTTAAAACACTACTCTACAACCTCTATATTTATTTCTTGAGTTTGATAAATTCCAGTACATGTAGCTCCTGCTTCACTTTTTTCTTGAGCAGGAGTTTCGTTTCTTCTCATTAAAAAAATCGTATTTGTACCAACACTTAACTTACTGGTTTGGTTAGCTGGAATTATAATAGAACTTGCTCCTGAGGTATTTTGATAAACGCTTATATTATCATTTTCCAACAATCCGTCAATTAAAGCATAAACTCCTTCTCCTTGTGCTAGCGGTTCGCCAGTAAACTCTAAAGAAAAAGAACTTCCCTTTACTATTGTATCAGGACTTTCTGATATTCCAATTGCTTTAATATAAACATTGTTTATAAATTCATTACCGTCTGCATCTGTAAATTTAAACCCAGCAGTATCTACATATCCAACAAATTCCTTTTCATAATACGCCAATGCAGATTTAAAACCAAGCTGCTGATCATTACAAAGAACTTTACTAGGATCTGACAACTCTAGTTTTGTACCAGTAACACTACCAAAAAAGAACGAAGCCCTTGCATAAGTAATTTCCTGAGATTGATGATAGATCATTTCGTAAACAACATATATTCTATCTTGATTAACATCAGAACTGTTTTCTCTTTCACATGAACTAAATCCGATTAAAGCTGCAATAAAAACAATACTTATTAAAATTATCTTTTTCATATTTATTTAATTTGGTTCAACAAATATACAAATTTTAGAAACTCGATTTAACAAATCGTGGTTTTTTATTCATATCTTCAATAATATTGTTTGTCAGAAATCCTGCAGTTTTGCACAAATCCACAATTTCTTGCGAGAAGTTTTCGTTTATTTCTAAGCACAACACTCCTTTTTTTCTTAATAATGGCTTTGCTTTAGCTAATATAGCATGATAAAACAAAAAAGGATCTTCGTCTGCAACAAACAGAGCTAATTCTGGCTCAAATTCCAACACATTAGAATGCATAAATTCTTTTTCAGAGCCCCTAACATAAGGCGGGTTACTAATGATGACATCAAATTTTTCGTCAGTAGGAATATCATTTGCTGATAAAATATCAAATTTCATAAGCTCAAGCTCAACATTATTTAATTTAGCATTTTTTTGTGCAATTTCTAAAGCTTTATCAGAGATATCCAATGCAAAAACCTGTGATTTTCCAAGTTCTTTTTTTATACATACAGAGATACACCCCGAACCTGTACCAATATCAAGAATTTTTATTGATTGATTTTTGTATTCTTTAATAATACCATCTACAAGTAATTCTGTTTCTTGTCGCGGAATTAGAACATTTTTATCCACATAAAACTTACTACCATAAAACCAAGCAGTATTAACAACGTATTGTACTGGTTCTCCCTGTTCTAATCGTAATTGATTTTTAATAAGTTTAAAATAATCGCCCTCAGATAACACAGTATCTTTAGTCATAAGTAAGTCTTTACGGCTATAGTTTAATGTTTCGCAAATATAAAAGACTGCTATAGATGTAGCCTCCTCTTTAGAATACATACCTTTAAGAGACTCGGTTAGTTGATATTTAAATTTTTGTAAACTTATCACTCTTCTTATTTGCAACAAATCTAATAAAATGATTTTGAATACTGATTGTTAAACATAAGGAATATTACTTAGTCGGACTACTTATCCCGCCTTATTCATTTATGCATAATAAAACTAAATAAAAAGCTCTTTAAAAAAAGTTGGCACTATATTTGATTTTTCTGTATTGGTAACTTTTTAAAAATGTCTGAATTTTCTCCGGTGGTTACTCCCAAATGATTGCCGGAGTTTTTATATATTAGTTTTATCTAACAACATCAAACTTACCAGATTTAAACACCTTTATAATATCCGAACTTTTTGCCGAACTAAGCTGATTAAGTCGAATTGGGACAATATAATCTACAGCTATTTTAATTTCATTAACGATATCAAAAAACCCTAATGGCGGTTTTTGTCCAGTTAAATTTGCCGAGGTTGAGACTAATGGTTTATTATATTCGCTAAGAAGTTGTTGACAAAACTCACATTTAGGTATTCTTACGGCTATTGTTCCATCAGGAGCAACAATATTAGGATTTAAGTTTTTTGCTTTCGGATAAATGATTGTTAGCGGACCTGTTGATGCCTCAATTAACTGATACGCAACTTCTGGGATTTGTTCTACATATTTTTCGAGCATTTTAACATCTTTTACAAGAACAATCATGCTTTTACTCTCAACTCTCTGTTTGATTGCATAAATAGAAGCAATTGCATCAGCATTATCAGGATCACAACCTAAGCCCCAAATAGTATCGGTTGGATATAAAATAACACCCCCTACATTTAACACCCGAATAGTTTCTGCAATTATTTCTTTCATAAACTTTGATAAAATTTTATTATATTAGTACTAACCTGTTCACTGTCAAAAAGTTTAAATCGTTGCGTCCCTTCTTTTATAAGATTTTGTGCTAAATCAGAACTATCTACAATAGATTTTATGGCTATGCCAATATGCTTTGAATTTAGAGGATCCACCTGGATTGCTGCATTTCCAGCAATTTCGGCAGGGCTTCCAATATTTGATGTAATAACTGGAACTCCTGATCTAAAAGCCTCAAGTATTGGAATTCCAAACCCCTCATAAAGTGAAGGGTAGATAAATAATCGACAATTCTGATAAATTGCAGGCAGTTCCTCATTACTAACATTACTCAAAAAGTGAATGCGATTATTCATATTATGCTCATTGATATAAGCCTTTAATTCTTTATAATATGCTGTTTTACGTCCAACAAAAACAACATCTGTTTTTATATTATAATAATATACAGCTTTAATAATATTAAGTGCATTTTTACGAGTTTCGAGCGTACCTACATTAAGAATATAATCATTTTTCAAGCCATATTTACTTAATATTTTTTTAGTGTCTTCTACACTCGTTTTTTTAGCAAATATCTTATTGCAAGTTTGATATATCACTTCAATCTTATCATCTTTTATCCCAAAATGCTTAATAATATCTTTTTTGGTATGCTCACTAGTAGCAACGATTTTATCAGCTACTTGACAAGCATGCAAAAACTTTTTATGATACAATTTCCTATCAATCAATGGATATAGTTGAGGTATTTCTAAAAATATTAAATCATGGATTGTAACAATCTTTTTAACAGAAGACTTATTAATTCCAAAAGGTAATTCATTACTCAATCCATGATAAATATCTATTTTAGATTCAATAATATCTTTAGTCATTGAGAATGTTCTCCAATAAGTTTTACCAGCTTTTGATTTGGCTTTTGGGCTTATAATATTCTTTATGTATTTATCTTGTAATAAGCTTGTTTCTTGGTCGGGACTAAACATAATATATTTATACATCGGAAAATTATCATATAGTAATCTAATAACGTCTCTACTATAATTTCCTAGTCCACTTTTATTTTGAAATGCTCTTTTTGCGTCAAAACCTATTTTCATCACAACACCTTTATTACCTTATCTCTTAACATATTAGTATTAATCGCATTTATATGTCATTATAAAACATAATCACTAAATTAAATAACATTTTAAAAAAATAACTCAATAAACAAAATCTAAGTACAAGTATTTACACCGCCACCTCATTATCTCTCAAAGCGTCATTAAGCGAAGTTTTTTTATCTGTTGATTCTTTTCTTTTCCCAATAATTAAAGCACAAGGCACGTTATACTCACCTGCTGGGAATTTTTTTGGCATGTTTCCTGGTATAACAACCGAACGTTCAGGAATATACCCTTTATATTCTATTGGTTGTTTACCCGAGACATCAAATATTTTTGTAGATCCAGTTATCACAACATTAGCACCTAAGACAGCCTCTTTGCCTACATGCACTCCTTCCACAATAATACATCTTGAGCCAATAAAACAATTATCTTCGATAATCACAGGAGCGGCTTGTACAGGCTCTAACACTCCACCAATACCAACGCCACCCGACAAGTGCACATGTTTTCCTATTTGAGCACATGAGCCAACAGTTGCCCAAGTATCAACCATTGTTCCTTCACCAATATATGCTCCTATATTTACATAAGAAGGCATCATTATTACACCAGGAGACAAATATGAACCATATCGTGCTACCGCATGTGGAACAACTCTGACTCCTAATTTATCATAATCCTTTTTTAATGGAATTTTATCGTGATACTCAAAAATCCCAACTTCCATTTTCTCCATTTTCTGCAATGGGAAATATAGTATTACTGCTTTTTTTACCCAATCATTTACTCTCCATTTATTATCGACTTGCTCTGCAACACGAATTTCACCTTTATCCAACAACTCGATAACAGCTCTAACAGAGTCAATACTTATTTTTTCCCTCAACAATTTGCGGTTTTCCCAAGCGGATTCTATATTTTTTTTGTAATCTATTAACATCGTATTAATTTTAAAACTCAAAATTAGCAAAATAGATTTAAAGACATAGATTAATATAAATGAAAATTAATAATAATTTATATCTATCATTATATTCAAGTTATCGTTCATTGTAAAAAGCATTCTGCCTCAATTATTATTTTTGTACCTGTAAAAACTAAACAGAACCGAAGTAAGTAGTCTTTTGCAAGAACCGAGTTTACGAGCTCACCGCAGCACATCGCAGCGTAGCTAAAACGTCAAATTACTCATAAATATTTATAGACTTTATGGGTATTCATGAATCGCTACGCTTATTTCTGCGTTACTCTCATTTCTGAAAAGGAAACCGAGGATTTTGTTATTCAGAAAAACATCAAAATCCTCGGTTTCTTTTCAGATGAGCGGTTAATTAGTTGATTTGTTAGGAAAGGCTGAGGAAGAGTTTGTCAGGGTATCCAAGTGCTCAGCAATATTTGAATGTGGTTCGAGTTGCATTTTTTTTCGAATACGATATAAACGTTTATTTATTCCAGCAACAGAGATATTCATCATTTGAGCTATCTCTTTCGAGCTTAGCTTTATTTTTATATATGCACAAACTTTAAGGTCGCCTTGGCTAAGTTCTGGATATGTTTGCTGAAGGTTATCAAAAAAACCCACATTTACTTTTTCAAAGTGCATTTTAAATTGTTCCCAATCAGAATCTAAATTTATATTATCAGAAATCAATCTTGATAATCCCTTATATGCCTTTTTATTTGCAGGATCGCTAGAAATCAGACTAATTAAATGTTCCTTAATTTCTGTTAAGGTTTTGTTTTTATTTAACACTTGCATTGTAGTTGTAACTAATTCGCGTTTACTAAGCTCAAGCTCTGTTTCAAATTTATTTTTTTGGAATTCGTTAATCTGTTGCTGGATGTCTATTTCTTTTTCTAGAAATTGTCGTTTACTTTCCTGTTGGTGTAACTTAAGTCTATTGTACTCTTCAAGCTGTTCGTAATACTCTTTTTGACTACTCAACAGTCTAATTTTTGTCCTTAAAAAAAAGAATAATAAAGCAACAATAATTACTAAGGCCGAAATAATCAAAATCAACAAATAATTATTGGTATTTTTAATTTGTGTTTCCTTTTTAAGTATAGTTATTTCTTTATCTTTTTTTACAGTCTCGTACTTTATATTTAATTCAGATATTAATGTTTTTGTATTATCATCTAAAATAGAGTCTCTTAAGCTCACATGTTTTTGATAATATACAAGTGCGTTTTCGAAGTCCCCATTTTGGGCATAGACATCTGATATTTGTTTTAACAATTGTGTTTGAGCATTTAAATTCCCAACCTCTTCTCTTAATATTAAGCTTTTGCTTAATAGTTTAATGGCATTACTAAAATCTCCTTTTTGAGTTAGTCGCTTTGCTTCTTCGCTATAAACATTAGCGATACCGTGTATATTATTGGTATATTCATAAAAGATTAAAGCGGAGTCGATATAATTTTTTGCAAGTTTATTTTTTCCTACTTCTTGATATAGACTTGCAGCGTTAAGATATGCTGTTGCAGCCTCGGAAGTTCTGTTGTATTCAATAAATATTTTAATCGCTTGTTCGAGATAATACGAAGCAGTGTCAGTGTTACCTTTATCAACATAATGAGTCGCAATATTGTTATATACATTAGCCATTCCTTCTCTGTTTTTTGCGAGATCAAAATACTTTAATGATTTATAATAATATTCTAGTGCTTCCTCTTTTAGGTCTAACGCATCACTTATAACGGCAATATTATTTAAGACTTCGGCTAAGCCTTTATGGTTTTGGGTTTCTTCATAAATCGCTAATGCTTTATAATAAAAACCTGCTGCTGTTGAGTAATCGCTTTTTGCTTCGTAACCTAAGCCTAACCTGTTTAGAGCAGCAGCAATCTCATTTTTATTTTTTGTTTTGGATATACTATAATAAGATTTCTCAAAAAAATACAAAGCAGAGTCTAAATCGCCTTGAAAATAATAAGAGTTTGCCAAGTTTACATAAGCGTTTGAGATAATGTTATAATCAGAAAGACTATATCCTATAACCCTCGCACTGTCGGCATACTTTTGTGCAACCACAATGTCTTTGTCAAGATTTTTATCCGCAAGTTGGTTAAATATTACTGCCTTCTCTCTTTGACTAAATGTAGTTTCTATAACTATCTGAAGACTATCTAATTGCGAAAAACCAATTGTCGATTGCATTATTAAAACAGTAAATGCTGAAATTAACATCCAGGGGCAATTAACATATCGCCCTAATGTACTTCTATTTATTACAGATAAAAATTTCATAATAACACAACTCATTGCTTAAATGCAAATATAATGAAGTTTTTGTAAAAACGGCAAACAGTTTTTTGTGTTATGATTACTTGTTGGATATTAACTCACAATATACACTGGTTTTTGTATTATACAAGACTGGAGCATTCGGTATTTTTGGTTTACCCACGAGCCAAAGATTTTTATTTCATAAAAATTATAAATATTTTGTCAATTCTTGGTTACTACCATCCTATTTATAAATATTATTTTTTATATTTATATTTTAATAATTATTTGTGAGAAAGATAAAAGAGTATATTGAAGATTTTTGGTTTTTAATTTTCCCATACGTTTGTGAGGCATGCGGCGTAGCATTGGGTAAAAATGAACCTCCAGTTTGTTTTAATTGTCTATATGAAATTCCTCGCACCGATTATTGTGTAAATGAGGATAATCCTATAACACATTTATTTACTGGCAGAATAAAAATTGAAAGAGGTACTGCATTATTCCATTTTTATAAAGGTAGTCGATTTAGGAAACTATTACATGCTCTTAAGTACAGGCAAAAGCCTGAGATAGGAATATTATTAGGTAAAGAACTTGGTGCAGAAATATTATCTTCGGGAAATTACAATGATATAGATTATATAATTCCTGTTCCTTTACACCCTAAGCGTCAAAAACAACGAGGATACAACCAAAGCGAAATGATTGGCAAGGGCATTTCGTCAGTTACGGGCATACCAATGCTAATAGATGTGCTTCTACGAAATGTCGAAACTATAACTCAAACAAAAATGACTCGTGAAGAACGTTGGCATAATGTTTCGGGAAAATTTATTATAAAAAACGGAAATAAAATTCAGAATAAACACGTACTTTTAATTGATGATGTTGTTACTACTGGTTCAACTTTAGAAGCTTGTGGCGAGACTTTATTAAATGTGCAAGAGCTTAAACTTAGTATTGCGGTATTAGCAGAAGCCTAGTTGCTATTCTGGCTTTATAATGATAAGATACTAAATACTTAATAAAACCTCTAACAACTCTTCTGGATTATCCACTAAATAATCAGGACTTTTAGTTTTTAAGATTTCGCGAGAATTAAAACCATGACTCACAGCTACAATTGGGATTTTTATTCTTTTTAAAGCATCTATATCTCTGGTTTCATCTCCAATATAAATTACATTATTTCTGTCAATTTTATATTTAAATAATAAGCTTAGTAATGTTTTATCCTTGCCAAAAATATTTTTTCCTGAATGCACAAAGTCAAAAATATTTTCGAGTGTATTGTGCTCTAAAAATAAATTTATGTTTGTAACAGAGTTAGAACTTAAAACTCCTAATTTAAATCCTTCTTTTTTTAATCTATGAAGCACCTCGATAATACCAGGAAAGGGTTTAATGTTTTTAATTTCATTTTTAAGCTCCTTTTTAATTTTTATCGATAGTTTTGGCAGCTTAATTAAGGGTATGCCGCATTCGTGTAAAAACTTTTGCGTGTTCATTGATCTGAACCTCTCTTTGTCTGCGTAACTAATTTCTTTGCAATTATAATCTGCCGCAATAGCGTTATATAATCTAGCAATTGTTTCGAGAGTGTCTGCAATTGTCCCGTCAAAATCAAAGATAATAGTTTTGTCTTGCGTTTTCATGAATAACAAAAATAATCAATTAATTGGAACAATGAAGCTTAAATACATTTCTTACCAGTATTTTTAATTTTAATTATTAGTTTTGTAAAAAAAAGTAAAATGAATATAAATTACATGTTGAAGAAAGGCTGGTTTTATATAAATAACAAGCCGATTATATTAAAAGAAGAAGCTTTAGAGAAATTGAGAGTATGTGTTCCTGGATGGTTAGATGTTGGTCATTTATATAGTATGGACTATGCCATTAAAAATTTACCTTCTAAGGATCCAATACTTGAAATTGGTACTTTTGCTGGATTATCAACAAATGTTCTTTTATATTTTTTAAAAAAACACAATAAGACTAACAAATATTACACAACCGACTGGTTTCTTGGAGACATTCCTGAGGATATAAAGCTAGCATTAGTCAAAAATCCAAGGGATTTAATTACTTTTATGAAAGAATCTTTTATTCGGAATGTAAACTTTTTTAGTCCTAATAGTAATATATATTCCTCTGATTTACCCTCCGAAAAGTTTTTTGAAGCTTGGGAAAAAGGACAAGAATTAGATAACTTATTTGGTGGCAAATACAAACTTCAAGGTCCAATTTCTTTTGCTTACATTGATGGTAATCATCAATATGACTTTGCAAAACAAGACTTTTTAAATGTTGACAAATACCTAATTAAAGGAGGCTTTATTCTGTTTGATGATTCTGCTGACTACACAAACTGGGGTTCAAAATTAGTTGCACAAGAAGTTGCAAAAAGTAAAAAATACAAAGTAGTGTTTAAAAATCCGCATTATTTAGTAGAAAAACTGTAATTAAGTTTAAATTACCCTACAAATATTTATTTTTTTCTTGCTATAACAATCATTTCTTCCCCATAATTTAGCCTAGACATTATTTTATATATAATATCATGAGCTAACAAACCCAACCAAATTACAAATTTTGGGAGTTTTGTTATCTTATTGAAAAAATTTTGCCGTTCAGAATTGGAAATTGCTTCTTGTTCATTTTGTTTATTTTTATTTTTACGTCCTTTAATCCACGGCAGAACGGTAAACATTAAAAATAATTTTAATTCATAGCTAGATTTTATTTTAACAATTTCAAAGCCCTCATTTTTAAGTAAAGTTGTTATACTTGATTTAGAAAAGTAGTTTATATGTTCAAGAGACATCATACTCCATTTTTCTTTTTGTTTTCGAGCTACTTTACTATCTATTTGCGGCACTTGAAAAACAAGATATCCATTGTCTTTTAAAATGTAGTTTATTTTTCTCACAACTTCGGCAGGTTTTTCGATATGTTCTAACACATCCCACATCGTTACAATATCCAAAGTGTTTTCTGGTATTTTTACCTTAAAAAAGTTATCGTGTACAACATTTAATTGTAAGTCGTTTACCGCATAATGGTGCATAAGTTCGGATATTTCAACCCCTGAAGCATCAAATCCCATAAGTTTGGCGGTATATAAAAAATGTCCCCAACCCACACCAATATCGTATAGTTTTCCAGTTTTAACATATTTACGAATTAATTTTATGCGTAGTTTATGTCTTCTAAATTTTATATAGTTATTTCCTTTCCGCACCGAATTAAGCACCTCTTCGTCTCTGTACTCCTCATACGCAATATGTTCACGATAAAATTGTGGTATAAAAACAAATTCACAGTTTTGACATTCAACTACATTAAAATCGGATCGTTCAAATTTCAAATTAAATTTATGCGGATTTTTATTTCCACAAACTTCACAATATATGTTTTCTGAATATTCCATATTCTTTAATTTCTAGCTTTGCACAAAACATTTTTAAAGCTTTTCAATACTTAATACCAATTGCCCTTACAGATCTTATAGCAAACACCTAACTAACCCGCAATTTTACTTTCAGTGAGGGCTAAGTTATTATAAATAATTACTAATGCAAAAATAATAAACTTGATATCCTAAACAAGCCATTTATAAAATTACTTACTCACAAATCCTGCAACAATTGCAAAGTGATCTGAGTCTTCAGTTTTAATAATATCATGCGAAACGCATTTATACTTTTTATCAAATATTATATAATCAATACGCTGTTTTATTTTAAAATTATCCCAAGTGTATCCAGGGTATCTTCCTTTTTTTGCAAAGCTATCCTTTAGGTCTTTTACAATTGTAAAATATGTATAAGTTAGCGGAGCGTCATTAAAGTCTCCGCAAACAAAAACTGGATATAAACAAGAGTCTATCGAAGCTCTTACTATTTCTGCTTGTTGGGCTCGTATTTTTAATGATGACAAATATTTTTTTAACACTGTTTTAATTTTTGTCTTATCATCAAACTCGGCAAACTCTTCGATAACGGTATAATCATTTTGATCCAATTGTATAGATTGCAGATGTAAATTATATACTCGCACAGTATCCTTGCTTAGTAAAATGTCTGTATAAATAAACCCGTTAAAACTATTTTCAAATTTTTGAGAATAGGAGTTAATAATAGGATATTTAGATATTGTTGCCAATCCAAAATTTTGGCCTCCAACTGCTGTTGCCATTGCTGAGCGATAAATATAATCAGTTTCCAATAAATAAGTGATTGAATCTAAGGTAATAAAATTATGTGATTTGGTATTCCAATAGGCCTCTTGCAAACACAAGATATTCGGATTTTGGTCATTTATTGTTCTTAAAATATTGGCTTTTATTTGTGGGTTTTCCTGCCAATTATAAAGTCCAAATATCATAACATTATAAGACATTATTTTAAAGTCGGGTATTTCTTTACTATCAGACATTAGTGATGCTACAGGAAAGATTAGATTAATAAATTTAATACTAATTACAATAGCTGCGAATGAAATAAATGAGTACTTCCACTTTATAAAAAGCCATAAAATCACAAAACACACATTTACTGCCATTAGTCCAATATAAACAAAAGGTAACAATGCAACAACAAGAGTTTTTTCGGGCGAGATTTTTACAGAAATAAACACTGCAATTAATGATACAGCTGCAACAATATTAATAAAAACTGCTGTTCTCTTTAATGTTTTCAACTTAGTTATTTTTACTTTGATTAAATAGTTTTTCTTTTTCAGTTTTTGATAAACTTGAATACCCAGACTGGGCAATTTTTTCTAGTATTTTATCAATTTCGTCTTGTTCTGCTTTTTTTCTGGCATTATATTCCATGTCATTTTCAGGGCGGTTATTTTGTTTTTTGTTTTTGTTTTTATAAGTAACTTTAATCTCTTTAGACGGTTTAAAAAACTCTTTAAGCCCATTTAGAAATCTTGATATCCAAATTGTAATATCTGTTCCTTTACGATAATATTTAATAAATACAAATCCTATCAGAGCCCCCCCCAAGTGAGCAATATGTCCTCCAGCATTATCTATAGGAATGCTAATAAGGTCTAGTATCACAATTGCAATTGCCAAGTATTTAAGTTTCACACGTCCAAAAAACAACATATAGACCGCTTGATTTGGCACTAGGGTAGCAACAGCAATAACAATCGCCATTACCGATGCAGATGCCCCAAGGGCTATTGAGACCAAAGACGCAATAGAAAAAGCAGGAATTAGATTATATGCAGCTATGTAAAACATTGCTCCTGAAAGTCCTCCAAGAATATACACACCTAACAATTGTCGTTGAGAAAGAAATTGCAAAAACAGTTTACCAAACCAAAAAAACACCAATAAGTTAAATAGAATATGTAAGAAACTAGCATGAGTAAACATGTATGTTATTATCGTCCAAGGTTTTCTAATAAGAGTATCAATATCAGCAGGGACGGCAAGAAGTAGGACTAAATCAAAATTACTTATCCCAAACAAAAAGCAAACAACTTTAGCCAAAACGATAAGACCAAAAACGATTAAGTTAATATATATCAACGTATTAAAGTTATTTCTTCCTTTAAGGCTATATCTTACCTCATCAATAAATCTCATATTACCTCCAACGATTAAACTGATCTTTTCTCCAAAATAAAATTAGAATAAGACCAAATAGCATTCCACCAAGATGTGCAAAATGTGCGATATTATCACCAGCTCTATTAATAAAACCCAGATAAAGTTCTATTGCAACAAATATCATTACAAGATATTTTGCTTTTACTGGGATAGCAAAATAAACATATAATAACACATTTGGGAAGAGCATACCAAAAGCCAGCAGCAATCCATAAATTGCCCCAGATGCCCCAACAGTAGGAGTATTTACCATAAGATTTAGGTCTCTTAATTGGGGGTCGATATAATTTTTGCCACTCATAAGAACGTTTCCGCCTTCTCTAAGTACAGTTTGCACTTGTTCGGTCGGCAATTTGCTTATTAGTGCGTTTATTTCTAAGTGCATAACACCTAAATGGAGAGCTGCAGCCCCAAGCCCTGTAACAAAATAAAAGATAAAAAATCGTTTTTGTCCCCATACATCTTCTAGAATTCTTCCAAACATATATAAGGCAAACATATTAAAAAACAAATGCCAAAAATCGCCATGCATAAACATGTGTGTTACCAACTGCATAGGTTTAAAAAACTCTGATTTAAAACTATATACTGCAAAATACAATTGCAAGTTTGGAAAAATCACACTTAGTAAAAACATAGCCAGATTTATTATCAGCAAGGCCTTAACAACTGGAGGCAAATCAAAAAATCCTTTTCTTTGGTATATCATTAATTCAGTTTCCTTTCAATTTCGTCAATACTAATAATCTCGAGTATTTTTTTCCCTTCCACAGTATGATTATGATTTGCACACGACATTAAGCGATAAAACAGGTCTTGCATTTCTTGCTCTTGTAGTTGTTTACCAATTTTAAATGCTGCAGTTTTGGCTAATGATAATGCAATTTTTTGATGTAAAACCAATTCGACACTACCAGATATTTCGCCAAGCACATAAATCATCTGTTCAACAGTTTTTTGCGGATCAATATCTGTAAGATCTGCTGGGACGCCACGAATTTCAAATTTATCACTACCTAAAAGGACAATTTCAAAGCCAATATTGTTTAGTTCACCCATAAGCTCATACAAAACTGCTCTTTCATTTGGCGATGGCTGATATATTACTGGGAATAGTGTTTTTTGCACAACTCCTTTACGTGTTTCAAGCAGTTTTAAGAATTTTTCAAACAATATTCTTTCATGAGCTCTTTTTTGATTTATCAAAATAAGACCAGATTTTCCTGATGTTAAAATATATTTATTTTTAAGCTGAAAGAAGATATTTTTCTCAGTATTATCATTAGTAAAAAAACTTGTTTGTTTTGCCATATTTTCCTGTGGCAAAAAAAAGTCGTCCGCTGTTTTTTCTTTTCCTGCATCATACAAACTTTCCCAATTATCAGGTACTTTGTCGTGCTGATACTTATGCTCCATGGAGTTATCAAATGGGTTATAATCAGGGTTTATCGGTATATTTGGAGCTTTAAAACTTGTTTTAGAGGTTAAGTGAGCATCTCGAGTAATATTCTCCTCAAAATCCAATCCTGGAACTATATTAAATTTCCCTAGCGATTCTTTTACGGCAGCATTTAGAATTTGAAAAATGGCCTGTTCATCTTCAAATTTTATTTCAGTTTTTGTGGGGTGTATATTTATATCGATATTCGCTGGATCGACAGTAAAATAGATAAAAAAAGAGGGGTGTTCACCCTCAGGTATTAATTTGTCATAAGCCATTGATATAGCTTTTCGAAAATATGGATGATACATATATCGATTATTGACAAAAAAGAATTGTTCGCCAGTTGATTTTTTAGTTCTTTCTGGTTTAGCAATAAATCCTGTTATTTCTGCAATTGAAGTTTGGGTATTTACGTTAATCAAATTTCGATTAATACTTTTACCAAAGATACTAATAATTCGCTGCCTCAAATTTTCTGGTTTTAATTGGAAAACCGGATTATCATTTGCGACAAAAGTAAAAGCTATTTCGGAATTTGTGAGTACTATTCGGTGCAACTCCGTTAAAATGTGCCGATATTCTGCTCTATCTGATTTAAGAAATTTGCGACGTGCTGGTACATTATAAAACAAGTTTTTAATAATAAAGTTACTCCCTTTTTGACAAGCGACAGGCTCTTGGGATATTACTTCGGAACCAGAAATACAAATATGTGTACCTAAGTCTTCTCCATTGACTTTAGTTTTTAGTTCAACTGCGGCAATAGCAGCTACCGAAGCGAGAGCTTCACCACGAAACCCCATAGTTTTAATTGCAAAAAGGTCTTCGGCTTTTGATATTTTTGATGTAGCATGTCGTTCAAAACTCATTCTCGCATCAGTTGGAGACATTCCACAGCCATTATCTATTATTTGTATAGAAGTTTTACCAGCATCTTTAATTGAAATCTGGACCTCTGTTGCCCCCGAATCAATTGCATTTTCAACTAGCTCTTTAATTACCGAAGCTGGGCGTTGAATAACTTCACCAGCAGCAATTTGATTTGCTACAGCATCGGATAATAATTTAATCAAGTCTGACATTAGTGGCTAAAAAATTTAATTAATGGCGTTAAATCAACTACTATTAAAAGGTATGCCAAAAAGAACAATACTGACATTATGACAAAAAGTCTTATAGAAGAACTACGAGTACGGTAGGAAGTTCGCGGCATTTTTGGCCTAAAGCTACCCTTTATTGTACTCCCTGGTTT
Source organism: Bacteroidales bacterium (assembly GCA_028686735.1). Taxonomy (GTDB): domain Bacteria; phylum Bacteroidota; class Bacteroidia; order Bacteroidales; family ML635J-15; genus Bact-19. Next base: position 21,503 of record JAQUBO010000007.1, on the reverse strand, counting down.
ATATTCCTTGTCTTCTATATCAATTTGCGAATTCCCACGCAAATCACGTAGTTCTCTACGCCTAGCTTTTCTTTCCTCCTCCTCGGGATCATAAAATCGAGGCTTATAGTCAAACACATTATATTGTGGCAATTTAAAAAAACTTCCTACACCCATATCTTATATTTTTTACAAAAGTATCAATTTTTTAGAACTCTTCTTAATCTTACTAACTGAATTTACGCTGTATTATTTTCCACTATCCTTATTTTTATTCTTTTGGCTAATTGATAAAAGCCTTTTCAAGATATCAATACCTTCAGGAGAGTAGCCTGCCAATAGCATAGGGGCTACGTATAGCACAGCCAAAACGCTGCTTCGGAGCATAAGATCAAGAACTAATGAATTTAATTGAGGTATAAAACTTGAGATAAAGCATGCACAAGCTCCAGCTAAAACCATAATCACATGCCTATAATTATATGGCTGAGAGTTAAACTTTATTTTAACAAAAAGAATCTGCAGTATTCCCATAATAATAAATGCAATAAAAGACGCCATTGCTGCTCCGGTAATGCCATAATCGGGTAGTAATAAAACATTTAACACTACAATTAAAAGAATTGAGAACAACATCAAATAACTATGCTGTTTATAGTACTTACTGTATTGAATAATTATGCCACTAATTGCCGATACACTTTGAACAACAAAAGCTAAAGCGATTAACAATATAACATATCTTCCTGTTTCAAATACAGGGGGAAGAAATTGCATAATATTGTTAATATTACCCCAAATAATTATAAAAATCAAAATCGACAATAAAAGAAGATTATTTGTACTTTGTTTATAAATATTTTTTATTTTATCCCATCTATTTGCTTTTATATCTTCTGCAATTACAGAGCCTGATATTCGGATTAGTGATCTTGCTGGCAAAAGTATTATTGTACCAAAGAAAAATGCCGTTGAATACACCCCAGTAGCACTTAAATCGCAATAGTAGTTTACTAAATAACGGTCTATTTGATAAATTGCAATACCACTAAAACCAGAGATAACGCCATATCCTGCGACACTAATAATTTCACGAACAAATTTTTTATTTAAAAACTCGAAAGATGGTTTGAATGAAATTTGGTTTTTAGATAGTAGTAACAAGCAAATTAACAATACAGGTACTCCATAAGCCAAAGTGTAATAAATAATAAAAGCATTAAAATCAAAAACATTAAAGTAAAATAAGAGTATCCCCAATAGATTTAATATTCTAAGCAAAAATTCTTTAACAAAAATTCCAAAAGACGCATTAAACAAAATTCTGTTATATGAGTCTATTAACAAATAAAAAATTGAGATAAATATTAAGGGTATTAACAAATAAACATATTCGACAAATAAAGGTGAGTTTTGGATATTAGAACTTACTAAATATGGTTTTGAGATATAATATGCAATAGCACAAATAATAAAGCCAAGCGTACCTACTGAGAGCAGAAGAAAAAGGAAACCATTATTTTTATTTTTAGTATCTCTAAAAAACGGAAATAATTTTACGGTAACATTCATAAATCCCAGCGTTCCTATCTGTCCAAATATTGCTGATATTGATATTAGTAAATTTGTAAGTCCAATTTCTGCGGTAGAAAATATTTGAGGCATTATTAATCCAATATTAACAAAACCAATAAGAGCTCCCAGCACGGAATAAAAAGAACCTTTAATAGTTTGTCTTGCAATAATCCCCATCTATTTATTATTTAAAACAAGAGTTTTTCTTTAGATTTAAGCCTACTTGGGTCTAGTGGAAAAACGGCAGTTATTTCTGCTTCGTTTTTAAGTTTACTCATTAATTTCTGATCAAAATTTTCAGTAAGTTCATCATAATGAATAATGATAAAAAAGTCTATATTTTTTAATTCTTCGATTAAAAACCCTTCGTTTCCTTTATTTGTAATTAGCCTAATATCGGGCAAATTATTATTACCATCACTTTCAAAAACGCTAAACATTTGATAATCTGTATATTTTGGATCAATTATTTGTAATGGTCTAGCTCTAACAAACTCTGTTTTAAGCACTTGCCCAAGCTTCCATGATAACTTATAATCATCTTCGGCAGAAGATATGCCTATTAATTTAAAATTATACTCTGGTTTATATTTTAACTTTTTGATTTTCATTTATGCAAATGTAATCAATATAAGTTAAATTTTATATTTTTCTTTATTATCTAGATTGATTTTACTAAGGGTATTTTTCGCAGCAATTTGTTCAGCCTCTTTTTTCGACCAGGCTTTTCCAGCAGCTATATACTTGTTATCAATACATATTTCACTAACAAAATGCTGATTTTTTTCATTTCGCTCCACATTTTCACAAGTGTCAATTAATAATTCTAATTTATGTTTTTGCACATATTGAAGAAGCCTTGATTTATAATCTGTATTTTGTTTAATAAGCGTATTAAGGTCAAAATATTGATTAATAATCTTATGCATAAATTTAATACAGTATGCATAACCACGGTCATAATAGATTGCACCAACAATTGCCTCGAAAGAGTTTCCTCCCATATTTTTCATTTTGTTTGCCGAAGATGATTTAAATATCATCAATTCTGGAATTTTCAGCTCCTTCGCAAGTTGGTTTAGTGTTTTTCGATTAACAATTGTAGCTCGCAGTATAGATAATCTCCCTTCGTCAGCCTTTGGGAAATAATTAAATAAAATATCGCTAACAATTGCACTTATAATTGCATCGCCAACAAATTCTAATCTCTCATTACTACTTTGGCGATTATTTGTTATGCATATTGCAGAGGCGTGTCTAAGTGCTTGTTTATAATAAAACAAGTTCTTAGGTTTAAATCCCAAAACTGCGATTAGATTTTTTACTAATATTTTATCAGTTTCAGACTTTTTACTGAAAGGACAAAACATTTTATAAACTATTCGTACTTTTTAAAAATTACTGAAGTATTATGCCCTCCAAAACCAAACGTATTATTAAGAGCATATTTTACTTCTCGTTTTTGAGCTTTATGCAATGTAAGGTTTAATTTTGGGTCAATTTCGGGATCTGCTTCTTGATGATTTATAGTTGGTGGCACAATATTTTCCTGTAATGCTTTAACACAAAACATTGCCTCCATAACACCAGCTGCGCCTAAAAGATGTCCAACAATTGATTTAGTTGAACTAATATTCAAATTATAAGCATGCTCTTTAAATATAGTTTTTATAGCTATAAGTTCCGACAAATCTCCACGAGGGGTTGCCGTTCCATGAGCATTTATATAATCTATATCTTCGGGTTTAAGACCAGCATCAGAAAGGGAATTTTTCATTACAATTGCAGCACCTCTACCTTCGGGGTGTGGTGCTGTTAAATGGTAAGCGTCTGCTGACATTCCTACCCCCACAACTTCTGCATAAATTTTTGCACCTCTAGCTTTAGCGTGTTCGTATTCTTCAAGTATCATACCTGCCCCCCCTTCACCCATAACAAACCCGTCACGAGTATTGCAAAATGGTCTAGAAGCGGTTTTATACTCATCATTATTAAAGGAAATCGCCATCATTGACTGAAAGCCTCCCATTCCAATTTCATTTATCGAAGCTTCTGAGCCACCAGTTACCATCACATCAGCCATTCCGAGTCTAATAATGTTAAAAGAATCGATAATTGCATTAGAAGATGATGCACAAGCAGAAACCGTACAATAGTTAGGTCCCATAAATCCATATTTCATGGATATGTGCCCAGCAGCAATATCTGAAATAATTTTTGGAATAAAAAAGGGACTAAATCGAGGAGTATAATTACCCTCGACATAGTCCTTAACTTCTTGATAAAATGTCTCGACTCCTCCAATACCTGAAGACCAAATTACACCGGTTCGCTCTTTATCAACAGACTCCGAGTCTATACCCGAATCTTTGACAGCCTCATCGGCTGCAATCAAAGCAAATTGCGTGAACTTATCGATTCTTTTTGCTTCTTTGCGGTCAAAATATTGGTTGGAATCATAATTTTTTACTTCGCAAGCAAATCTTGTTTTAAACTTACTAGCATCATAATTCGTAATCCAGTCTATACCACCAATACCGTTTTTTACATTCTCCCAGGTTTCCTGAGTGTTTGATCCCACCGGTGAGAGTGTTCCTAGACCGGTAACTACTACTCTTTTTAAAGCCATGCCAGCAAAATTTAGTTAACAAAATTACTTTACGTGTTCTTCCATGTAACTTATCGCATCACCAACGGTGCCGATTTTTTCAGCGTCTTGATCTGAAATGGAAATCTCAAATTCCTTTTCGAATTCCATAATCAATTCTACTGTGTCCAATGAATCCGCTCCTAGATCGTTAGTAAAACTAGCTTCTGGAGTTACTTCTGTTTCGTCAACACCTAATTTGTCAACGATGATACTTTTTACTCTTGATGTAATGTCTGACATAATTAATAATTTAGAATTAATAAATTAATTACTTTTGCGATGCAAATTAACGAAAATGATTTATTATGGTCAAACCTTTTAGTAAGTATTTTATTAACAATTAAGTCAAGTGATTGACTATCAGTATAGTAACAACTAGATAATTAACAAATTATGAAGAGAAATGTTAAAATAGCCATATTTGCCTCTGGCACAGGCACTAACGCCGAAAAAATAATAAACTATTTTACCGATATCCCTGATATTACAGTTAGCTGTATCCTATGCAATAACAACAATGCAGGTGTCATTGACAGAGCCAAAAAACTAAAGACGGATATTTTGGTGTTTAACAGGGCAAATTTTTATGAATCAGACATAATTTTGCAGTATTTATGTCAGAAAAAAGTCGATTTAATCGTTTTAGCAGGATTTTTATGGCTAATTCCTTCGAATTTAATAAAAAAATATCCGAATGCAATCATAAATATACACCCAGCACTATTACCTAAATATGGTGGAAAAGGAATGTATGGTGACGCAGTTCATAAAGCTGTATCCGAAAATCTAGATACCATTACAGGAATAACGATACATTATGTTAACGAAAAATATGATGATGGAGCAATTATCTTTCAGAAAACTGTAAAAATTGAGCCTGGTGAGTCTCCAATTTCTATTGCCTGCAAAGTTCATAAGCTGGAACACAAATATTTTCCTACAATTATAAAAAAAATAGCATTAAGTTTGCAGTAGCGAATATAATAAACTAAATTATAAATTTATATTCGGATTTTTACCAAATAATAAAAATAAAAAATAATGAAAGAACTAATTTTAAAAATTACCGCAGGATTTATCTCTATATTAATAAGTATCTCTTTATTTGCACAAATTCCTGCCGGTTATTATGATAGTGCAGAAGGCCTAGAAGGAGATGCACTACGACAATCTCTCCATAATATTATTGATGGACATAACGTTGTGTCATACAATGGGTTGTGGAGCGTATATGAGGATTCTGATTTACGCCCAGACGGTAAGATTTGGGATATGTATTCTACGTGTACTTTTACTTTTGGCAATGACCAGTGTGGTAGTTATCAAAATATATGCGATTGTTATAATAGAGAGCATACCGTTCCTAAGAGTTGGTTTAATGATGCAAGCCCGATGGTATCTGATGCACACCATATAGTGCCAACTGACGGGAAAGTAAACGGCTACCGTTCTAATTATCCTTATGGTGAGTGTAACTCAGGAACAACTTATGGTACTGCGAAACGTGGCTCATGCACTTATCCTGGATACAGTGGAACTGTTTTTGAACCTGCTGATGAGTATAAAGGCGATTTTGCACGAATTTATTTTTATTCAGCTACTCGTTATATGGACGTTATATCAAATTGGTCTGGTGAATCTTTTAGTGGAAATGATTTTACTAATTGGACAAGAGAAATGTTGTTAGAATGGCATCATAGCGATCCTGTTTCTCAAAAGGAGATTGATAGAAACAATGCGATTCATGATTATCAATACAATCGTAATCCGTTTATTGATAATCCTACTTGGGCTGATGCTATATGGGATCCAGATTATCAAACAAGTTATGCTCAACTAACAAGCACATTTATTCAGGTTTACCCGAACCCAGCAAAAAACTATATTGAGATAAAGCAAAACACAAGTGAAAATAGCGAAAGCTTTGTTTTTTTAAGCGATATTAGTGGCAGAGCACTAATCAGCACTACAATGCAACAAAACACTACAATTAGTCTGCAAAGCATCCCTAAAGGTGTTTATTTTGTTGTAGTAACAAATTCTGCTGGCAAAAGATATACTAAAAAAATAGCTGTTATAAAGTAAATAATTATCCCATATTATTGTGCTTTGAGCTGCAAATCCAAAACAAAGAACCGTAGTCTCGAGACACAGTTCGACAAATCATTAGTATTGCATCGCAGTTGGTAATTTCAGAACAACTGACCCATAATTATTTTAAATTCATTTAATTGCTTGTAAATTAGATGATTACAGGAATACTTATTCACTGGTGATAGGATTTTAAAAAGATACTAAAACGAGGCAAAAAGACTATCATGATTTCTAAACCTATGTATATATATGTTAAGCTGCCCTTTCAGGACGCCATTTGTATTAGATTAATAACCAGAAGCTTCGCGTCTGGTTATAATAAATCAGGCTTTCAGCCTTAGGGATACAAATCTTGCTTTTGGCAAAAGCGATGCATACTCTAAATCAGGCTGAAAGTCTGATTTAAATTAAAACGAGGCAACGCCTCGTTTCCATGAACTAACTGAATTTGCGTCCTGAAAGGGCAGCTTATAATTTTATATCATATAATCCTAAAGCACCACATATATAATAATTAACTTTATTTCGGCTACGACACACAATGCATTGAGTTCAGTTGTTTTGTGTATTTGTTTGCCCTATGGTCTCAGGAAACTGTCTTCAAACACATAACGTAAGGGGGTTGGTATTAAGATGCTTGAGGACTGCTTCGTAGATTAATATTACCGGAACTAAATTTCCTAATAACAATCTTACGTTAAAGTATAAAATGGTATCATCATAAATCCGCTTGGGTCTGTTGTTCTGAATTTAGCTAAAACACAAAGCTAGACCTTATTATTACTAACAGTGAGAACTATGTAATTATAAAGTCTTAAATCTGTCATTAAACAACAGATTACTAGATTGTTAATAATAAGACACTATTAATATAGATTAACAAATTATTCCTAATTTAACACAATTTAATAATATTTAGTTATTTTTGAGGTCAAACAAAATAAAAAAACTATGAAAAACATATTTTTGTATGTCACAATAATGACACTAACAATAAATTCTTTTGCACAGGGGGCAGGGAATTGGGCTTTTCAAAGTAAAAGAAGTTCTTACTCCGATACTGGAGGCTATTATGATGATAACACGACCTTAAGCAATTATGAACAAGCCAATGCTTATGCCCAGCCAACTTATTACTACTCTACAAACGATACAGTAATTTATATCGAAGCAAAGGCACTAATGAATGTACCAGCCGACACATATATACTGACTCTTGGGCTTTCGCAAATATCTAATAATCTCGAAACCTGCTTTGAGTTAATTGATCAAAGAATAAAGACATATATAACGGAATGTGATATTAAGCCTGATGATATTTATGTTGATTTTATTTCACAAACACCAATACTTGTTCGCGAGAAAGAGAAAAAACTTTTTAGTACAAAATATGTCGAAATCCCTAAAGGCTTTGAAATAAAAAAGAATATTCATATTAGATATACCGATTATCAATTAGCTGATAAATATCTAAAACTAGCTGCAAAAAATGAAATATATGATATTATTAGAGTAGATTATATTGTCAATGATCATAAAACAATTTATGACAGTATCAGAAGAGAATGTATAAAACTTATAAACCTAAAAGTCGAAGACCATAAAAACATGGGGCTTCAGTTTAAAGCAGATTACACTTCGATGGAGGAGACAAACTCATGCATATATCCTATTCAAAGATACTCTTCTTTTACCTCATACATGCCGACAAATTACGATGCACTAAACGATGGAGACATCGAAATGAATCTTATTAACCCTAACGAAACAATAAATATTTTTTACAATAAACTTCCGTATAACCATTATGATATTATTATTAATCCTGATTTAATTATCCCTGTTGTTCAATTTTCGCAAACAGTAAAAATAAAATTTGTTCTAAAGAAAGAACAATAACAATATATATAAGAATTTGGCTATGAGATTAAAAAAGACAGATGTGCAAAATTATTTAGAAGCTTTTAAGAAAATGAAAGTTTTGATAATTGGTGATGTAATGGTTGACTCTTACTTGGTGGGAAAGGTAAATCGCATTTCTCCCGAAGCCCCCATTCCGATAGTTTCTGTTACCGAAAGGGAATATCGACTAGGTGGTGCTGCAAATGTGGCTTTAAATATTCGGGCATTAGGTGCTGAGGCTATTTTGTGTTCTGTTATTGGGGAAGATGAAAAAGGTAAAATTTTTAAAGATTTACTAACAGCCAAAAATCTTAGAAATGAGGGAATAATTGTAAGTAATTTACGTAAAACTACAGTTAAAACAAGAGTAATTAGTGGCGGTCAACATCTTTTGAGAGTTGATGATGAACATTCTCACTTTGTTGGTAAAGAGTTTAGTAATATATTGTTACAGAAATTTGTAGAAATTATTAAAACGCAGAAAATTGATGCTATTATTTTTGAGGATTACGATAAAGGCGTTCTGTCTGAAGAGCTAATTGTCAAAATTGTCAAAATTGCTAATGAAAAGAATATTCCTACTTGCGTAGATCCAAAAAAGAATAATTTTTATTTTTACAAAAATGTAAGTTTATTTAAACCTAATTTTAAAGAATTTACTGAAGGGACTAAATCCGATATTGATAAAAACAAACTTGATATACTACAAGAACATGCTAGTGAGTTTTTAAATAATCAAGGTATAGAAATTTTAATGATTACATTATCGGAGTTGGGCGTATTTATTGCGAACGGAGTTGAGAATTTGCATTTGCCTGCCGAAATTCGGGACATTTCGGATGTTTCGGGTGCAGGAGACACTGTTATTAGCCTTGCCGCATTATTATTAGCAGCTGGTGCTTCGCTTAAAGAGATTGCAAATCTTTCTAATATTGCTGGGGGACTTGTTTGCGAAAAAACTGGAGTTGTTCCTATAGACCCTAAAGAATTTCTGGAGGAGTTTTAAGATTTCATCTTTAAAATTTGTCTAAATTGCTCAAGATCTTCTGAAAAAGTAATTTTTATATTACTATTATCACCTTCGATAATTTCAATTTTCTCATCTGGATATACTTTATGGATAATACTACAATCATCGGTAAGTTTAAATCTGTTTACTTTTTGTAATTGCTGATATGCTCCATAAATAACATCAAACACAAAACCTTGAGGAGTTTGTGCATTATAAAGTTTAGTTCGATCAGGAATAGATTCTAAGCAATTATTTTCATTAGCAATATAAATAGTATCTGTAGATGGTATGGCAACCGATACTGCGTTATTATGATTAAGTGCTTTTATCACTTTATCAATAACATCTATTTTTGTATTAGGTCTGACAGCATCTTGAATGAGGACTTTAATATTTTTCTCGGTTTTTTCGGTTTGAAAAATTTCTTTAAGACCAATAAAAGAAGACTCTCCCCTTGTTGCACCACCTTCAACAATTGCTGTTATCTTTTTAAACTTTGAGTTATTAGCAATTTGCATTGTTCGTTGAATATGCTCAGGATTACTTACGACAACAATTTTGTCAATATCTGGGTGTCTATTAAAATTTGTAATGCAATAATCAAGGATCGTTTTCCCATAAACATCGGCAAATTGTTTTGGTACATAATCTCCAAAACGGTTACCAGCACCACCAGATAAAATAAGTGCATAAATCACACAATCTTTCATAAATTGATTACTTAAGAAAAAGAAAGCTCCTATTAAAGAGCTTTCCTAAATGTTTATAAAATACCTTTAGTCTTTTGCTATTTCAGCATACGCTTTATTATCCATAAGAGCGTCAGCATCTGCAGCATTATCAAGTTTTATTTTAATAAGCCAACCGTCGCCATAACAGTCTTTATTTACTAATGCAGGGTCATCAAGTGCATTTTCATTAACTTCTATTACCTCACCATTAAGTGGCATATAAGAATCTGAAACAGTTTTAACAGCCTCAATAGTACCATAAGCCTCACCTTTATCAAGTTTTTCGCCTTCGGTTTCAATTTCGATAAAAACTATATCGCCAAGACTAGTTGCAGCAAACTCTGTAATTCCGACATAAGCCTCATTACCTTCAACACGCACCCATTCGTGGGATTGAGTGTACTTTAAATTTTCGGGAAAGTTCATTGTTTTAATATTTTAATGTTGTTTATAAAATTAATAAAATCATTCAAAGTAAATAATAATTTTTCTAAGTTGCAAGTGTAAATCTTAAACTAACTCCAAAACTTGTATTAGAAGTAGGATAAGTAACACCTAAAGTTGGCTTATTTATTACCTGATCGTAGAAAAGTCTTAAGTTAAATCTGTTGCTAAGCACATAGTCAGCAGATGTTTTAATTGTGTATATTTTTTGTCCAGTAGTTGGTTGGTTAAAACCTTCTTCGAGTTTTCTTATTACCGTAAGGCTATTTCTGATAGAGAAATCGAGTCGGATATTAAGGTCGCTTTTAAAGTTTCTTTGTCGTCCTCCAGTTTTAATAATAATTTCCACATCCTTAAACCGATAACCACTACCAATAATAAACTCATCATTTTTAAACTCTGTAAGTTGATTATTATTAAAACTCATGTTAAGGTTTCTATTCTTTTTAACTTCCAGTTTTACAATAAAACTATTTACCATGGTAACATCTATTGAGATTAAAGGAGAGAACTGTTCGGTGATACTGATACCATTTATTTGATATTTAGAATAGTAATTGTCGAGTTCATCACGAATATAATTAAATCCGTCTGCCTCTCGATATTCATTTGACAATCGCGTATTATAAGAGCCAATATTAAATGTAGATCTATAAACATGATTAAGATTAACTGATCTAAATATTTTTGCCAATTTAGGTATTTTCGATAATCCGTCGTAGGTTATTCTCCAATTTGGCAAAGCATTTAAAATAGAAGGAAAAGTTTCGAGACTAACTGCATCCGCAGATTTATTTGTATAAGCAGCCAAAAAGGCAGGTATCAAGACATCTTGCGAAGTTCTTCCATAGCCTGATGGAAATCCATACGTATCCACATCATTAGGGTCATAGTTTAAACGCTGTGAAGCGAGACGCGAAGCAATAACCAATCTATTTTCATCAAATTTATCAAAAGTAGCAGACGCATAATCACCGTCCCCCTTCATAGATTCAAATGCAGTACCCCACGATATTATAGACATTGAGAAACTACCATTTGTAGTTGGGTTCATTCTCATAAATCTATCGTCTCTGTATGTAGAGTCATACCCGTAACGATAATACAAATTTTGATTTTCGCTAAAGGTGTGCGTTAAATTAAGATCCACCCGCAAGTCTCTTATTGGCTCAAGCGAAGCCCTAACATTCCAACTACGATTGTGAGTTTGCATAAATTGCTGGATGTTAGTTGTATCGCGTGTAACAAGATTATTGTTAATTGCCCATGAGCCAAAATCATCTTCCTGCCACCCCATTACAAATGGAATTGTTGGCGTTCTTACTGTGCTTTGTGGACCAAACATTCCACGATCGGGAGTATAATTTGACATTCCTAAGATGTATGTCGAAGGCATATAACCTGGCAACATTGTTCCATTAGTTTCGGTTAATCCAATAGAAATATTTTTAACACTCATCAGTGCAACCAGAGTATTATCAAATATTATTTTTGCAATAGACTCGTTTTTTTCACGCTTACCAGTTACCACAAAAGTAAGATCTTCAGCATTTTCTTCTGGTGTAAAAGAAGCTCTATTAGCATCAATAATTTTAGTTTCTCCTTTTATCTCTTTCCCCTCTGCTGTTCTCACAACGATTGTAATGTCTTCGGTTTTTAACTTGTGAGTAATTTTCTTTTCTTTTTCCTTTTTAATTTTCCCAACAGCTTGTTCATAAGTAACAGTTTCAATTTCTTTTTTAGGAGCTCTTCTAGCTCTTCTTCCCCGATATTTTTTATTTATCTCATCTAAATAATCAATTTTATTATAAAGACTTAACAAGTTAAACTGCGTGTTTAAAGACATCGAATTACCATTTTGCAATGTATTCCCGATATGGAGACTAGTATCAGCCAGTTGAGGAGCAGCAGTCCAATCATAAGTACCAGAATATCGAGCATTACCAGTAATCCAATTAAACACTGGAATTTTGTTTATAGGTATATTATAAGTAACATCCCACTGATGGTGATATTGCGTATTACGACCACCATTACCCAAACTTTCAAAAAGAGTATCTCTCTTTATATCATATAAAGGATCGTCCTTAAAAATCCTCCCTTGAGCCTCATCAATTCGTGCATTATTAGTTGCCGAGAAATTGAATTTTAAACTTTTAGAGAAGTTATATTTAAGGTCATATTGTCTTGTCCAGGTAAAATCTTTATTGATACTAATAGGAAGTGGTAAGGAAGAGTTATAAATATTTCGCAATTGAGTTTCTCCATAATTTCTATTCATATTTGTTCTAAACGACAATTGTGAAGGTAGATAATAAAAATTAAAATCTTTTATAATTCTAAAAGCTTTATTATTAAAAAGTTTAATATTTTTAAATGGTTCAACTATTTTTGGTGTTGCATTATAATTATAAAACAAAGCTCCGGTATAAGCTTTATGAGTTTTAAAAACTGTATTTACGTTACGTTCAAACACTTCGTTATAACCATAACTTAACGACCAGTTAGCAAGATCATATATTTGAGGTTTTCCTTTGGTTTTATTCACTTTAACATTAGTAAAGTTAAGGCTTTTTCGTTGATTATAATCTTGAGCAATATGCCTTAAACTATCTTTATACTCTTGCGAAAGTGTTGGATCACTTAAAGCTACTTTAAATGGGATATCTGGGTCAAGCGGATTATATTCAGGATTTGCAACATTTTGAGAATATCCGACATACATTGGTACTCTAACGTTTAATTTTTCGGGAAAGAACTTTCCTAATTCAAAATTAGAAGAAATATCTACACGATTGATTTCTTCCTTTTGGCGTTCGCCAATTGTTGAATTAATTGCACCAAAACCAGGTTTACTTGTAGCACCAGCCACTGTAACCGAGCCAAAATCAGCAAGTTTTGCAGTAACACGAGCATTTGCAGCCCAACCACCTTTTTCATCAAAATCAGTTAACCTTAATTCGTTAACCCACACCTCTGCACATTTAGTTAATCCGTCATCATCATCTGTTGGCGATATTTTTTTGGGATTACGAACGCCTATCATTATAGTTTGAACATTCGACAAATTAGGATTACCCATTACACTAACTTTTCTTTCACCATCTATCATAGAATACAGGCGTGTTAAACTTACATTTGGATCGCCCGTACGCATTAAGTCGTTACGATTTTGCTTTACAAGTTGCAATAGTTCAAACTCAAGATTCAAATCATTTTCTTCAGGCCACACTATATATCTATCAGCAGCCATTTCGTCAAGTGTGCCATCATAATACCCAGCTGGAGTAACCTTTAGAGGTATCTCATATTCATAATAATTATTTTTATAATCTGTACCAAGTCGTACAAACACACTAATATCTCCATCACGGAGAGCCCCTTCGCCAGGCACCTCTTCGGCATGAATAAACATTTTTAATCTCAAATATTTTCTAACATCTAAATTTACATTCTTAAAAACTGCTCTTGCATCGCCGTCTTGTAATCCACAAACTTTAAGCGTCATTGACTGCTCATTAAGTTGTCTCATTTGAGGATTCATTGGGTCTATCTGCCTGTTAATATTTGGTGGTAGAATATAGTTTACAGGAGTTTTTGATGAGTTTTCTTCAATATTAACTGCACCAACATCAAAGGGAGTTTCAGACAGTTCGTCAACAATATACTCGCCAGGCTGCATAAATGAAGCATTATATTTACGCCATTCCCCTCTCACTAAACTTAAAGTAGCAAAACGAAGCACTGTAGGACTAGAAAATCTATGCATATACATACGCATAAATCTTATCGATTTAAAATCTGTAATATTACCTACACGTTTATCATAATCATAAACAGGTATTTTAAATTGGTACCAAGTTACTTTTGAGGTCTCATCATTAGCTAAACTTGTTGATGTTTCGACCTTATCAGTAATATAATTTTGCCCTACCACCAAATCTTCTTTACGTATCGACACTCGATATTGGAAAAAGTTTTCACTTTCGCTTAAAGTATTATCTCTATTTATATCCTCAACATTAGGTGTAGTTGGACCGCTTGTCGAATAAGATTCGGTAGCATATTCGGCTGGTGGAGAGTTTCCTTCCAGTCCATTAAACAATTTATATCTTTCAAGAATATTTTTCCCCTCATCATCAAAATCTGAGCCGCGATAATGATGAAAATTATCAGAAGAAGGGTCGTCATAAGCTTTTTGGTACGCAATAGAGTTAACCCCATAAAGCTCCTCAATGCCTTTAAGATAAGCATCATAAAAATATTCACGTTCTTTCTCATCGCCCATCCCATCTAAACCTACGTCCTGAGCAATACGAGCTTCGGGATCATTATCAAACGCATTTACAAGAGACTGCATTAATGGTACGTAGCCCCAAACAGTTGAATCGACAGGGTGGTCACTAAAAGGCGTTGGTAAACCTTGTTCAAATGATTTACGCCCATCTTTAAGTACATCCTCTGAAACATCTCCTAAATTAAAGTATAAATCTCCACCCGTATTTAAAGAGTCTTCAACAAATGGATCCATAACCCAAAATTCGATATATTCAATATTAGACTCTTCAAAGTCAGTAGTTTGGAGTTGTCTCATTACTCCACCCCATCTGGTTTGCGGATTGTCTAGGAAACCGTTTTCATCTATTCCAACGACATCGTAATTATATGGTCCCCTTTCATTAGGATAAAATGCAAGGTTAAGAGCTGCCATATTTGTTGGCAGATTGCTTTCACTTTCTCGATTTGGGAAGAGTTCTTTTTCGTATATTTCACGAACATACTGACTTGATCTATCTTCAACACTTACTGGCGATGTACTTCTATGAAAAAATGGATCGACCACGTACCATGCTAGTTTTGCACGATTATAACCATATTCTAAATCATTTAACAATTGAGACTCTTCAAACATTGACGAATCTGCTGGAGTACTTGCAAGTGTCCAAGCAATATGTGATTTTAAATCATAACTTGTTTTAGTTCCTTCAAAGTCGTCTATATAAGCATTACCCTCTTTCTCGATAGCTTTTGAATGTCCTGGTATTAAGTGAGCAAATTCTCCAGTAACCGTTATAGTTGACATCTCTTTGGTTTCTATAAACGGAATAAAATCAATAGCTTTTGTTAAGAAAGGAACTTCGGTACGATACGATGTATTTACCCCCCAAATTGTGTTCGAAATAGGCTCATCACCAATACTAACTTTTTGGGTTAAGGGTTTTTCGGTAAGGTGTAAAATTGTTGCTCCAAAATTAAAATCTTTTGACAACTCATAATTAAAATGAGATCCTATAAGAGTTTTTGTTTGCATATTAAACATAGAATTACTCTCAAGAGAAATTCGAATTGGTGTTCTAGCCTCTAAGATACCTGGGTCAATAATTTTAACTCTTCCAAGATTATAATCTACTGTATAATGCACATTTTCTACTAATTGAGCAGCACCTGCAGTTACAGAGACACTTCCCTGTGGAATATTAATGGCATTTAAAGCAATATCACTTCCCCCTGAGGATTTATATTTCCCTTTAATCCTAAACTTATTTTTTTCGGCTATTTGTCTAGCTGTAGATTGTGTACTGTCATATAATTCTTGAAAAACAAAGGGCTCTGCTTCCTCATTTAAAGTAACATCTCCCCCAGTAATTTCGGATAAAAGATGAGACCCAAAAGGTTCACGTACAGGAAAAATTATTCTTCCGTTAGATGTATTAACAGTAAGTTGATCAATAAAGTCAAATATTCCATCAGGAAATGGGTCTAGCTGATTATTAAGATTATCAAGATTCATAACTGTCAACAATCGCGTGCTATCAATTTTTCCTGCAGGTAAAAAATTAATTTCTGTTCCAGTTTTATCGTTATTATAGTATATATCTAACCAAAAATCTTCACTACCCAATTGATAAGCACCAATATTATAGATGTTTTTCATCATTAGATCCCATGATTTCTGTCTCGGAGTAAATGATGTTCCTTTAATAAGTTTAACTACTAATGCCTGAGGGGCAACAATTGCAGAGTTTGAAAACTCTCCAACTTTAAAAACTTCTCCACCTACGGTATATTCATAAGCCACAGCCAGAACCTGATCGGAGCTTATAGTTGAGTTTACCGATATATATCCAAGACGCTCGTTTATAGTGTATTCCGAAGACTGTAAAAGTCGAGCAGATTCTATTTTTTCATAATCTATGCCCCCTGTCATATTTAATCCCATTAAGGATGTCCCAACAAGATTTACATCTCTAACATCTGGAACATTTTCGGCAATATCGACAAGTATATTAGCATTATTATCAGGCGGTTGAGTTGTTGTTACTCCAGCACCATAATCAATTACATATTGCGATTGCAAATCATTTATATTACTTTCTCCAAGATCAGCAAATGCCACAATATTTCTTGAGTCATCAAATCTTCCTGTTTTATTTGTTACCCATACCTCCATTCGAGTAATATTGACCCCACTATTTACGATAGGTAAATTATTAAGAGATCTATCATAATTTTCTTTAAAATAATGCGATAAGAAAAAGTGCTTATTGCTTTCGTATTCGTCTGCTTTTAACTCAAACTCTTTGGTTTGAGCCCCACCTTCGACATCAATTACTGAAGATTCTCCTTTTTGTTGCGAAAAAATTGTAGTTACAGTAAGTTTCCCAAATTTTGCTTCAGTTTTTAGACCAAAAAGGCTTTGCGAACCAGAGATAAGTGTTCCAGTTAAAGGCAAGGAAACGTTTCCTGCTTCAATTTTTTGTAAAATTTCATCTTCATGTCCAGTATATTCAATTTTAACAGAATTTTCAAAGTCAAACGCAGCTTCCGTATCATATTGGACATTGATTTTCATTTTTTCACCTATTTGTCCTACAACATTCATCTGTATTTTCTCATTAAAATCAAAAGTTGTAGCACGCTGCATTTTTACAGGCAACGAAGGATTATCGATTTTAGAAATATTTAAGCCAAAACTTAATTCTGCAGAGCCTTGAGGTTTAATATCGATTACATTACCACCAAAAATCCTATCAAATATTTCTCCTCCAACTTCTAATTTTGGAATTAAAGCATCACGACTTTCGGAGATATCGCTTTTTGAACGTTGACGCCAATAACTATTCATTGCCTTATCAAAATCGTATTTAAGATACTCTTCAAAACTAACTGAGAAAGGAGTTTCTATTATCTCATCACCAAGTTTTTTAACAAAGATATATGTATCTGTCTCAGGATCATAAATTATTTCTGTTTGTACATCTTCTGGATTTGTGCCATACAAAGGGCTATTGTCAATGTTTTGTGTTGGGTTAATATTATCTTCAGGAATAGGATATGGAAGTACTAGATCCTTAATTGTATCATCGTCATACTCATTACTATTTATCGGAATAGCAAATCCGCCCATATAGTCATTAATACTAGCATTTGACGGAAACATTATGGAAATTAAACTTACAATTATTCCACCAAAAAATGTATATTTAAATATCTTTTCTATCAATTTCGTAATTTTACATATAATTCAAGGCTAGTTTCACAGTCTCCTCCAACGAAATTCCAGCATTGTCCTTTAATATCTTTTTTAATACTTTTTCAATTGCAGGTTTAGAAAAACCTAATATCATCAAAGCACTTAACGCATCTTTGTGCAAAGTATTGTTTTGTTCGCCAAAAATTTGATTAATTTCTGCATCTGCATCTGAAATTTTATCTCGTAAGTCAATAATAATTCGTTGTGCAGTTTTAACCCCTATACCTTTTACACTTTTTAATAAATCAACATTGTTTGACGATATTGCAGCCACAACCTCAACAGGACTTAATGACGATATAATTAGTCGTGCTGTATTTGCACCAACTCCATTTACAGTAATGAGCATCCTAAACAACTCGCGTTCTTGTCGATCAATAAATCCAAACAATGAGTGTAAATCTTCTCTTATCATTTCATGAATAAGCAATTGACATTCTTTACCTTTTTTAAGTTGTGAAAAGGTGTTTATACTTATGTTTATATGATAACCTATCCCATTATTCTCTAAAATTGCATAAGTAGGGTTTAATTCTGTAATATAACCATTGATATATTCAAACATGTGAAAATATTTTGTTTTAGCTTGCAAAAATAAAAAACATATTTGATTGTTCAATTATTTCTATTAATATATATATAATATACTTTAATTTTTTATTTGCATATAAATTATTAGTAAGGGGACATAAACAATCTATTCTTCATTGTTACTTACAGTAAGGACTAAAATCGACTTTTTTAATGTATAATAGGGTTTTAGTTTTTTGATATATCAATAAGATTACTAGAAACCATCAACAGATAATAGATTTTACTTTACTAAAAATCACTTTTACGCCTTTCTTTTTTCTCAGACAATTTGCGCTTATCTTGTAACCTGATTTCAATAGCTGTTTTTGATGGTTTTGTCTTAATACGCTTTTTGTGTTTTTTTAAGGCTTTATTTATTAACTCGTAAAATCGAGAAATAACTGTTTCTTTATTCTTAAATTGCGATCTATCTTCTTGTGATGATAAGAACAAAAATCCATCATTATTTATACGCGACTTTAATTTCTTTAATACTATGTTTTTTTGCTCTTCGGTAAGAACTTGCGAATTTAACACATCAAAACGGAGTTCTGCTTTAGAGTTTACTTTGTTAACATTTTGCCCACCTGGTCCAGTAGAACGAACAAAAGAAAAATCAAGTTCTGCATCAAGACTTCCATATTCGACAAAATCTTTGCTCATTACCTTAAAGGTTTCAACAAATACTCGAGTCCGTTTAGTTGAATTTCATACATAGTATGTAGCAACATTCCTAAATTGCCCTTAGGAAACCCCTTTGAGTGATACCAAACTAAATAATGTTCAGGAATATCACAAATTACTCGCCCCTTGTATTTACCATAGGGCATTCGTATAGAAACTAGTTGTAGTAAAATTGTTTTATCCATTAAGGCAAACTTACATAAAAAAAATGATTTTTACTCCATTGTAAACTATTATATGTAAATCATTTAAAACTTGCTAGCTAAATTGTTTTGAATTTAATCTACATAATAATAGTAGAACGCTTCTTAACAAACTCATAAAAAAACCTGATTTTCTCTTTTGATTGCTTTTTAGATTACTCACACGGATTTATTGCAAGAAACAAAAGGGTGTGGGGTAGGAAGTTAAAAGTAAAGAGCTAAAAAGTTCGTAAGCTTACCACCACACCTTGGTAAGCAATCCAAGTGAGTACCGCAATACCAGTTTTTGCACACATTATTTAATGAACTTTTTCACCTTATATATTTCGTCTCCGAGAATATTTATTAAATACATTCCTTTTGATAGTGATGACACATCATAATTAAAAGCGTTTTGCCCTGAACAAATATTTTCTTTGCTTGAAAATACAATTTGTCCAGTAGAATTAAGAATAATAAGTTCCACATTATCAGTGTTAAGAGCAGAAATTTCGATATTTAACAAATCGTTTACAGGATTAGGATATAATGTAAAATCTGTTTGTAAGTTAATAGGTGTCAATCCCGTAATATCTCCTTGACTTACATAAATTTGGTCGCTATACGATGTAACAGATTTTCCCATATCATCACAATAGAGATATAAAAATATTTCATAAACACCTTGAGTGATAAGCTCCTGAACAGGGTAAGAAATAATCATATATGATGTGTTTTGATTAGTATCGGCAAATTCCCATGTAATAGTTATTGTATTATCATTAATTGTAAAATTTGCTATTTGCCCTGAAATAGTATTGAGACAAGTATCTATAGATGATTGAAGGGTACCTGTTATTGTTACAGAAGTGTCTTGCACATAGTAAAGTGTAGCACATGCATTTGCAACTTGACTTGTGGCATCTGTTACAGTTACGCAATACAAATCACCACTACAACCACCATACAACGACTGCGTTGTTTGTAGATTATTCCATTGGTAAGAGTATGGTGGCGTGCCGCCATAAACATCGGCACTAACCGTTGCTGTGCAATCGACATTATTAAAAAAATGTGATATAGATACACTAAGCGTATTAACAGGATTTAGACTGTCGTTTATTGGAACATCAAAACTTTGCACTAATTCACATCCGATGTCATCAATAATTTGCACAGTATATGTTCCAGAATAAAGCCCACTTATATCTTCGGAAGTTGCTTGATTACTCCAACTAAAACTAAAGGGAGCTGTTCCCGCCTGTACTGTAAGGTCAATTGCACCATTAGGAGTTTGATTATCATCTGCTGGAGTTATGTTATAAGTAATAAACATAGTACATGTATCTACAAAAACATTCGGATTAAAAACTGAATCGGATATGCTCGCAGTACAGCCACCACCCGTAGCTGTTAAGCTAACAATAAGACATTGGTTTTGACCAAAATCGTAAGTTACAACATCGCCAGTTAAAGTGTTTCCATTAAAGTCCCATGTATAAGTAACTGGTATTGAAGGATTGGGAATCATATTACCATCAGGATAAAAAACACCTTCAAATGTTCCTGTTGATTGATTAAAGGTATAATTAAATTCTGTGATGCACTGAGCATTTAAACCTATAACGCTTAAAAGTGCAATCGCTAAAGAGATAATTGTTTTCATGATGTTTAGTTTTTAGTTAATATTATGCTTTCTGATATTATAACAGTATAAAAAATAAAGGTTGCATTTAATAATCGTTTTTTTAACATTATTGTCCGATTAAAATATTTTTAATATCATGCAACGCTTCAAATATGTGGTGTATAAAAGGACGACACATTCTTTTTATCTAACCCAGATATATCTTTTATAATTTTTATCCGACATCAATAATATTATAATTATTTACTTATCTTTTCTTCTTCTTCTTTTAAGCT
Source organism: Bacteroidales bacterium (assembly GCA_028686735.1). Taxonomy (GTDB): domain Bacteria; phylum Bacteroidota; class Bacteroidia; order Bacteroidales; family ML635J-15; genus Bact-19. The sequence goes on along the minus strand of JAQUBO010000007.1, from coordinate 220 downwards.
TAACTGTTTCTCTGACTACTGTTTGAACGGTATCTTTAATAGTAATATTTACATTTGAAATAACTGTATCATAAACAGTTTTTTTCATTTCTGTGTCAATGCCTGAAATAGGTTGACCGTTTTAAGAGTTGAATTTTAATAATTAAAACGTTAAATTTATGGCAACAAGATCAAATTACAAACTGACAACCGAAGCTCGTCAAAGAAGAACTTTTAGTGA
>JAQUBO010000333.1 GCA_028686735.1 Bacteroidales bacterium | reverse complement strand
AAATATAAGTTCTCTACCATTCTTTTAGATCTTGGCATAAAATAAACATCGTCATTGAATCTGTAATTCGCAACAACTCCTGCCTTCCATTTATACTCATGAGCTGCCCCCCTATAGAAATCATAGGTAGCAACCATATCATACTGGTCAAAAGTAGATCTAATACTACTATACATATCTATCCAGCGTTGTACTTCATATGTTTGATCTAAAACTTGCACATACTCAATTCCACTAGTGAGATTAGAGTTGTAAGAGATATTTAGACGGTGTAAGTTCTCTCCCTCCTTAATAACAGAGAGATTGGCTTTAATTGACTCCTCTTTAATAGAGCCCTCTTTTTTAGGTTTAGTTACAGCGCTTATTACATCTTCTACTCTATAAGTATAACCACCGTTAAGCAAGAATTTAATATCTGAAAAACCATAAGAATACTGCAATTCGCCTCCAAATTTATTTCCTTCATAAAGAAAGCTAGATAAACCCTGAAGCCCTCCAATTACAGCAGTATAATGATTACCCAAGCCATTCATAACATAAACATCTTGGTCTATTTGATTATTACTATTGGTGTGCCTACGTGTCTCCTGCACTAGGTTTTCATACTCAAAATTTAACCCTACTTTGTGCTCTCCAAACATAGCTGCAATTGCAGGCTTAACATTTATTGTATAAAAGTAAACTTCAGAACGAGGGTCCATCTGCTTAGCACCTGTTTGTGCAACATACTGGGCCTCTACTCCTAAAACATATTTATCCCACAATGGCCTAGAGGCAACTTTCATTTGCAAATTATAGTCCTGCTTTTTCCAGTCACCTAAGTTTGGGTCTACTGGATAATAAGGAACTCCTCTATGAGGGTCTAACAATGCTGTATTAAAAAGAGTATTCTTCTGAGTAATATTATTATATGAAAACTTACCCCAAGCATAAGCTCCACCTATTTTCTGACCACCTTCGGTAGTTACACCTAATATGTTCTCATTTTCGCCATCTTGCTTTAGTTTAAAATCTCCACTAGTTAGGTTATAATTAGCCTCCAGAATACCATAATTATGCAAATTATCTATAACCATACCAGCACTATTGCCAGTATTAAACCAAAGCGATCTAGCTTTTAGCAGTTCTATGGAAAGAGGGTTACTCTGTTCCACTCTATTTTGGGCTGTCGCAATCTGTACGATAAAGAGAGTTAATACTAACACTCCTGCCCCAACTATATATTTAACTTTTTTCATTTTCATAGTTTTGATCATGTTAAACATTATTGCCATGTATTCCAAGATGGAGCTTTTGCGCCATATCTCCTTATTACAGGAGGGTCCATCACCTCAAAATCTTCTGTACTATTATTTGTATCGTAAAGAATAACTCTACCATCTTCTCTAGTCTCTCTCACCTTTCGAGCTACACTTTTTGCTACATAGGTTCCACCAACCGTAGCAACTCCTGCATCTAACACAGCAGGTACTCTCTTTAATTGAGCTTGGTTTTCATTCCCAACATTCTCAAGAGCATCAACTACCTCATTTATAGGAATTCTATAAGATCTTCTTGAACTTCCTACTGGAGTAACATAGTTATTAGCATCAATTGGCTCAGAAGGGAAGTATATTACAAAAGCACCCCCAAAAACTGGAGTAAGCCATTGAGGCGGAACATATTGTAAAAATCTCATATCCATGTTTATAGCGGGATTATCCTGGATAAGAGAAGTTGTTCTTATATGTGTCTCAAACTCAGCGCTTAATAGATTAACAGGGGCGTTGGGATTTAAATGATCTTTTCTATGGTCGTCTGCCATCTGTGCTATAATAATAGATTCACCAGGGTTCAATAGGTAGTCCTTATCTTCTGGAACTTGCCAAATAGCAAGAGCTTGAACATGCTCGTCTGCATCTGGCTCCTCCCACACAGGCATATTAGCTGTTGCCGTCATAGGGTTAAGCATAGCAAGAGCAAGACCTCTAACATTCTGAACTACTTCACTATTGTTGTAAATCTCATAAAACTGATCGCGGAAACAGACACTGTTTTTTGGAGTTCTAGAACCACAGTAATAGACCTCTTTAAACAACAAAGCACCAGATTTAGATGCACCTACATCTATGTTAAGTTGCTTATTATTGGTTACAATATCTGTATTAACTAAGTTCCCGGTGTAATTATATGTAAACCCACCTGAATTCTTTTCTGAACTTACTGTTATTGTATATACTCCAGGTATAATATCTTTCATTATAACATCTCCACCTGGATCCATAGTTGTAGTCAACTCATATCTTTCGGCATAATTCACCATTTTAACAGTGAGTTGATCTGGCATTGGAGCCTCGCCTAAACTAAGAGTGACACTTATTTTTGCACTCAAAGACTCCACTTTATCTATTTTGGAAATATCTTTAAATTGATCACAAGCTGTTGCTGCAAACATCACCAAAACAGATATATATAATATTTTTATTCTATTTTTCATATCTGTCAAAATTATTTAATTCGTACTGAGAGTTCAAAGCCAAAATACATAGGTATATTCAGTCTGGTAAACGAGCCTGGAGAACTTTTGCTCTCATACAAAGGTCTGTTGTTAACAAGATTGTTTACATAGAAAGATGCTTTTATATTCTCTCCAATCTCTTTAGTTAAATGGAAGTTAATTAAAAGAGTAGGGAAGTAAGATTGAGCTATATGACGAGTAGAACTTTTACTGCTAAACATATAAGCAAATTCAGGATCATCTTTTTTTGCTGGGTCAAACGGCCTTACTTTACCATCTTCATGTGAAATATAAGAGACAAACATTGTATCGTTGCCATAGTCGTTCCAATATTTATTAAGCCAGTTTACTTGTGCAGTTGCTGTGAAAACAAAACCAATTGAAGGGATATTATGAGTAACTCTTAAAGATGTAGTAAACCTCTCTTTCTCGCTCTTTACAGTAGCTTTTTCATAAACCCCAATATGCTTCTCTAGTGAATTCAAATTAGAATTTGTGCCAAATGAGTTATTATCTGTCCAATCTGTAGATCTCATATAGGCACCATTTAATACAAAAGATGTGCGTATAGCA
>JAQUBO010000111.1 GCA_028686735.1 Bacteroidales bacterium | reverse complement strand
CTGCAAAACGGTGTATTTTTGAAATAGTTTTTAGTGTTGACACAGCGTTGACAGTGCCAATTGCTATTTTGAAAGATGTTGCTATTAGAGCGTTTGAGATGTGGGTTCACAATCCCCTCTCTCCGCTGGTACAGAAATACAAAACTAAGCAAAACCCTGAAATCAAGTGATATTCAGGGTTTTCTGTTTTTATCCCAAAGCATAAAAGAGTAAAAAAGCACATATTCCCATGGATATATCATGGATTAATAATTTGAAATATTAATCCATGAATTTGGGTGCTTTTGCACTGATTTACAGCCGATTGCATTTTCAAAAACGACTAATTTTTCATAGTTTTAAACTTTTAAAATTGGAGGTATTTATGAGTACAAGAGCATCGATGAGTTTACTGTTTTTTGTAAGAAAAACAAGAGTCCTTAAATCAGGAGAAGTGTCAGTTCAATTAAGAATTACCGTTTCTGGTAAAAGTTCCGAAGTGTCAATAGGAATGAATGTTAAGCCTGAGTTATGGTCAGACGTAAGTTGCAAGGCAATGGGAACTACAAAAAAAGCTAAGATAATAAACAGTCATATTGATCATATACAATCTGAAGTATATGAACATTATCGAATATTAGCATTAGAAGACAAAGATATTACTGCAATTGCAATTAAAAATGCATGGCTAGGTATTGAAGAAAAACCTATAATGTTAGTAGAGGTCTTTCAAGAACACAATGACAATGTAAAAAAGCTAATCGGAATTGATTTTGCCCAAGCTACACATCAACGTTATGAGACAACACTTTCTCACATTAAAGAACTTTTGATTGATGTCTATGGAGAAAAAGACATACCTATTAACAATGTAGACTATAAGTTTATTGCAGAATTAGAACTACATCTAAAGACAAAGAGAAAATGTTGTCATAACACAGCTACAAAATACATCAAAAACTTTAAGAAGATAATACGTATTGCAAAAGCAAATGATTGGATAAAATTAGATCCTTTTGCAAATCACAAGTTCAAGCTTCAAAAAGTTGATAGAGGATATTTGACAGAGTCCGAAATAGAAACAATCAAGAATAAAGACATTGCGATTGAAAGACTTAATATTGTTAGAGATGCCTTTCTTTTTGCTTGCTATACTGGTTTAGCATATTCAGATTTGAAGAAACTAGCTCCAAATAATCTAATTGAGAAGGGAAATGGCAGTATTTGGGTTTATACTAAAAGGACTAAAACAGGGACTGAATGTCATATACCATTAATAGGTGCAGCACTTTTATTGTTAAAAAAATATCAAAAACACCCCTACTGCATTGAAAATAAAGTTCTTCTTCCAATTTATTCAAATCAAAAGACAAATGCATATCTGAAGGAGATTGGAACCATTTGTGGAATAGATAAGAACCTATCTAGCCATTTGGCCCGTCACACTTTTGCTACAACAATTACCTTAAATAATAATGTACCGATAGAAACTGTGAGCAAAATGTTAGGGCATAGCTCTATCAATATGACAAAAATTTATGCTAGATTATTAGACAAAAAAGTCGAAAATGATATGGCTCAACTAATGGATAAATATTAATAAAAATCAAAGATTCAATTCTTCTAGTCCTTTTTGAAACATAAAATGTTTGGAAAGGACTTTTTTAAATAAACCACTAAAATTGACTTTTTAAGATTTAACCAGTAGGATTCTTTATCTTCCCTATCATTCCCACATTGTTAATAAAAACTCCCCCATTATTTATTAACAATGACAAAAAATTAGTGCAATAGAATGTATTTTTGCACGACAAAATAGGTAAATTTTTAAAGCTGGGCAGGGTAAATTATGGGTATAGAGTCGTATAGGAGTATTGATGTTGATGTCTTTAAGGACATATTAGAGAATGAATATTTTAGTTGTAAAACAAATAAAAAAGAAGTAACAGAACTATTGGAATTGGTTAAGCAAACCAATACTATTGAAGTAAAGGTCCCAGGTCTTAATATCGATAAGAAGAAGGAAACTGCAAAGATTAAATATAGAAGATACGGTTTTAAAATCAAAGCAGATTTTGCTTATGATTATAGGCAAGATGTATTCGAGAATGAAACAATAATATCGTTAATCCCACAAAAGATTTATGAATTAGAGGATATGATAAAGAAGTGCCCTGTTCCTTACTGCGAAAAAGGTAAGAACTTATCTTTATTATTATCTGACACCTTTGAAAGACTTAAAGTGAAAGCTAAGTACATACTCGGGAACTCCATCAATGATGATCAGATAACACACTATGCAAAAAAGAATATACAGACGGCTCTACGGAATTGTTATGATTCAAGAATGTACTTAATGAAAATACAGAAAACAAAAAATAAAGATGCAATCTTTTTAGCTATCATGGCAAATGCATTTATGTTAAATGTGTTGACTTATTTAACAAAAATGTTCAGCTCATATTACACAGAAAAAACACATGATAAGTATAAACAGAAGGCTGAACTATATGATGTGATGGATCTTAATGTTATAATGGAACCAGAAACTGAATATAAAGTTAAACCCAAAATTCAGGAGGTGGACGATGAAACAGATATTCCAAGAATCATCTGGAACAAAAAGACAAATCAATTATTAACTGCGATTTATGATTTATACCATTTGAAGGATGAAGAAAACAATCCTTTAATTGAAATAGACATGAAAGATCTTCAAGATTTAGTGCAAAAAATATTTTTGGATAAAAATGGAAAAACACTAAATAAATTGACAATAAAAACATGTTTGAGTGAGAGCCGAGAAGACAAAAGAACACAAGGAAACAAAAGAATTGACGTTAAGAAGTATTTTGAGTCCTAAAATAGACAAAAAAAGTCTTCTGAAAATAAGTAAAAAGTCTTCGATTATGCGAAGACTTTTTCATTTTATGCGAAGACTTTTTGGTTTTACCGAAGACTTTTTTTTGTGAAAAAAGTTAATTCGCTTTGTATGAACAACTTAAAAAATAAAAAGTCTTCTGACACTTCAGAAGACTTTTTTTGTGCAATTTTCACTAACTAGCTGAATAACAGTAAAATAAAAAATAATTAAAAAAAGACTTCTCAGAAGACTATTTAGACTTTTTTGATAATCTATCATTGCAAAAGTTTTTTGTTGCAACAAAAACAAACCGCCCGAAAGAAGTATTGGCCATGCTTGGGCTTTTGTTAAATAATTAAAAAACTTTTAAAAATGGATGTAATAACAATTGAATCAGGTGCTTTTAAGCAAATTATGGATAAACTACAAAGTTTGGATAACAATTTCTTAGAACTTAAAATGGAGGCTGCTACACCTTTAAGTGAAAAATGGTTGGATAACCAAGATGTAATATTACTATTAAAGATTAGTAAGAGAACTCTTCAATCTTATAGAGATACTAATAAAATCCCGTACTCACAGATTGGACATAAGATCTATTATAGAGCTTCAGATGTAGAGAAATTCCTCAAAAAGAATTACAACAAGATACGTAACTACTAAAACCTATAACTATGACTAAAGTAAGCATATTTAAAAACTTTAATGTAGTTGCTGGAATCAAAGAAATTGAAACCATTGCGGAGGTAATCCGCAATGGTCAATTCGAATCCGAAGTTAGTAAACTACAAAAATTACTGAATGCCGGTAATCAAAAAGAATACTCAAAACAAAAGAAATCACTACTAGCATTTACTCCGTCTGCCTTATATCAAGGAGGAAGAAAAACAGAGTTTCTTCAAGAATACACAAGGATAATAATACTTGATCTTGATAAACTTGGAGCTAAAATCAATGAGCTAAAACAAAAAGCAGTAAGCTGTAAATACACTTATTGTTGTTTTATCAGTCCAAGTGGTCAGGGTCTTAAAATTCTTGTGCGAACCAATTCGAGTATGAGCAAGCATAAAGAAGCTTTTATCAAGATACAGAACTACTATGAGGAACAACTAAACATCAAAATAGATCCATCAGGAAAAGACATTAGCAGACTATGCTTTTTCTCTTATGATGAAAATCTTTATCTCAATAAGAAGTCTGAAACATTTAAAATTAAAGTACCTATGAACATAGAGAATGATATTGAGAAACTTATTTCAATAATTGAAGAAAAAAGAATTGACATTACTAATGATTATGATACTTGGCTAAAGATTGGATTTTCAATCGAAAGCGAATTTGGAGAGTCTGGCAGGTCCTATTATCACTCAGTTAGTCAATTTAGTGAGAACTACAACTATGAAAAGTGTAATGAGCAGTACGATAAATGTGTAAAAAACAACAGCTCAGGCATTACCATTAAAACATTGTTTCATTACGCAAAACAACAAGGAATTACTCTTAGATCAAACGATAACAGAAATAACACTAGTGATCAGGATAGTAAGAAAATTACAAGTAATAAATTTGTTATAACTGAAGAATACCTTAATCAACGTTATGATGTACGATACAATGTAATCAGCAACAAGTTTGAATACAGAGATAAAGGAGAAGTTAAATTTCGAGAAATGAACGAAAATAATATGTTTATCCAATTACAAAAGGATAACATCAATATTAGCTTAAATCATCTCATAGCATTATTGAAGTCTGATTTTGTAAAAGAGTATGATGTATTTAGAGATTACTTTGAAAGTTTGCCTAATTGGGACGGAGAGACGGACTATATTGGAAAATTGGCAAGTTATTTACAATCTCAGGATTCCAAACGGTTATCTCATCATTTCAAAAAATGGCTTGTACGAGCTGTGAGAAACTCAATTGATCAAAATTATTTCAATAAGCAATGTTTTGTATTGGTGTCAACCAAGCAGAACTCCGGAAAGTCAACCTTTTGTAGGTTTTTATGTCCACCGGAACTCGAAAACTATATTGTAGAAAGTATCGGAACTGACAAAGACAGCCATATTGCAATAACAGAAAACTTCTTAATCAATCTCGATGAATTATCTCAAGCTGAGAAAGCAGAGATCAACGCTTTTAAATCTATGTTCTCCAAGGATAAAGTTAAAGCACGACTAACTTATGACAAAAGACCTTCTGTTCATGCCAGGAGAGCAAACTTTATGGGGTCAACAGATAGATGGGAATTCCTTACAGATGAAAACGGTTCAGTACGTTGGTTGTGTTTCGAAATTGATAGCATTGATTGGAATTACAAAAAAGATATTGAAATTGATGATGTTTGGGCTCAAGCATACCACTTATTGACAAACACAAAGTACTTTTATGATTTGACAATTGAAGAAATAAAAGAGAATGATTACATCAATAAGAAATATCAGGTTAGTTCTCCAGAAAGAGATCTTATTCAGAAGTTTTTTAAACCAGGCGATGAAACAAGCGGATTATTTATGTCCTCTACTGATATGATAGAATATATATCACAATATTCGTCAATAAGAATAAATCCAGTACAGGTAGGCCGAGAATTAAAATTTCTTGGATTTACTCGAAAAGCTAAATTTATAAATGGAAATGCAAAATATGGTTATATAGTTGAAGGAATTTACAAAAAAGAATAAAAATCACTTACAAGCTTTCAATAATACTCTATAATCGTTGATAATAAATAGATAGAGCATTGTAAGCTTTGATTATTTAAGATTACAAGGAGTTACAAGCGTTCAATGGAAACATGAAAACTTGTAACTCTTTTATGTAAAAAATAAAGGTAGTTGCAATGCTAAACAGCTTTAACCATAAGCCGTATAGCGTTTTATTGTAGGCTTGAAGGAGAAAAACGCGAAAAAAAAAGTTTTATGCAAAAACGATGTTTTTTGTAAATCTATTCTGAGACTAAAAATTTGATTTTAGGAAGAATTACATAAAAAACGTAATAATATGAATTGACAAAATCACTAAATTATTGAAGTTTTGATAAAAAAATGGACATAATTCGATAAAACTATCGAATTTAGTGCGAGTATTAGTATCAGAACCCTTATTCAATTATAGACAAAACAATGATTTTTAAAGTAAGGGTCTCGATCATGTGTCTGTTTACTTGAAAGTTAGAAGAAACGATAAGAACTTGAGAAATTTTATTTTTGACAAATTGCTTTACTGAAAGTACAAATAATCGTAGTTTTAAACACATCAATAATTGAAAGGAAATGTCAGAAAAAATAGAGAAGCAAATATTTACTTTACAAGGTAAATCCGGAACTGGGAAAACTATTGCTCTTGGAAAACTCCATGAAATGTTTATTCCTTCAAAAATGAAAGTTATTGCTGATAGTTTTACAGAAATAGGAAATGACTTTTGTACGATATTGAAGTTTAAAAAGATAAAGATTGGTATTACTAGTCATGGCAAATCAAAAGAAGAATTACAAGCCATTTTGGATCACTTCAAAGAAGAGGCTTGCAGGATAATTGTTTGTGAATGTAGATCTTCTGAATATATAAAAATGAGTGGTGAAAAGAGTCACTCTGATTGCAAGCTGGAAAACATAAAGAGTTTCAACAAGACAATTATTAAAAAGCATAACGGAGAAACAAAAAAAGAAATTGACAAAATGAATTATTATGATGCTGAGCAATTGATGATCAGGGTATCTAGAGAATTATTATTGCATGATCACGAGCAATAAAAATATTTTCAAAATATGTATATCTCAATATAATATTTTATTAGTGCAGCACAATTTGTTATATTGCTCCTAATTTAAGTTAGAAATAGAAAGTAGAATTTAACACAATTGTTTTAATTCAATAATCGAAAATATGGGAAAGAAGAAAATTACAATCGAAATTAGTGATAATCAATACAAGCATTTGGTAAAGGTCTTAGCAGTGGGCGAGTTCGCAATTCAGGGACATATTTTGAAACCTAATAAACAAATAACTCAAATGATAAGTGCAATTTTCGCTCATGCAAAAGAATTTAATTGTGAGCATATGGTTCATGGTCCATTAGCGTTTGGTGATGGCTATGAAATTGATGTTGATTATATGTCAGAACTTATAGATGAGATTTTTGATGTTGGCGAGGTGCAGGGAGAAGAAGATATACGATTTATGTTGAAATCTTCAGAGACAGTGTAATTAAAAGCATATGCAATTTTCTTAAAGCTTACTTTAAATAATATTTGGAGTAGGCTTTTTTATAATTTTAATAACGGCATATAGTTATATTGAATCAAATTTAGTGTATAGCCAAAAGTCGTCAATGTTTTTCAATTTGTTAAATTGAACTGCAAGGTCTGCCAATTCAACATATGATATTTTTTCTTTCATTTCATTTTCAATTTTAGGATTATTTATTTCCCATTTCAACCTTTTATGTATTATTAAATTAAGCCTTTGTTTGGCAATGTTATAATCAACTCCAACAACTCTATCCACAATTTTTTGTTTTTTGTTGTATTCCGTTAATGCAAAAATTATAAAGATTTCCTTTTGTAATTTCTGCTTAACAATCACGTTTTCTTTAGGTATCATAACAAAATGGCTCATATAACAATCACCAAATTCGTTTCCTAAACATCTATCGGAATTATCTATTACATTCATAATATCACCATCTGGACCACAACAGCCAGAGGCACTTTTGTAATTAACGTTTATTAAATCCTTTTTATTTACAATAAACATATTCTTAGTCACGACATTCCATTCTAAATCAAAATTATCACAATCAACAATTGCACCCACAGGTATAAAATCTATACTGTCACAATTACAGAATAATCTTTTATCATTAATTTCGATTAACCAATCCGTAATCGGATTATTCCCTTTGTCAAATAACCGTATTGCTGTTCCCATAATTTTCATATTAACTAATAACTATTTCACTCCATAACCCATAGTAAACATATCTACACAAAAAAGCATTAAGATTTCTTGAATGTAAAATTAAAAAAAAATACCAAAAAATACCAAAACCACTTACTACATTACTTATGCTGTTGAATACGAGCACATTAAACTGCATGTAGTAATGTAGTAGGTGGATTTTGGAAAAAAGACTTTTTTTACGAAGAAAAATAACTAAAACTGGCATCTAATTTAACGAGATTATTTCAATCGTAAAATTCATTATTTCTTGATTAATCTTTTCAAGACATTGTAGGAGTTTAAATATTTGTATATTTTAGCAGGGAAATAAGCTAGAGAAAATTGGAATAGAAAATAAAGCTTAAAAGAATATTTTTATGGAAGTGAATGAATTAAATAGATTATTACAGCAAGGAGAGGGATTGCGTGTAGAGTTTAAAGAAGCACAAAATGGAGTGCCTGATGCATTATATGATACTGTGACTTCATTTCTTAACCGAGAAGGTGGTGCCATTTTGTTGGGTGTAGCAGACAATGGAACAATTTTAGGGTTAAGTGATCAAAACCTGATGCAACTCAAACAAGATATTGTTACTGCTCTAAACAATCCAGAAGTACTAAATCCGCCTTTTCCCTTAGCTGTACATGAGGCAAATGATGGGAATCATAAGCTATTGTACATACGTGTTCCTATAAGTTCTTTTATTCATAAGCATAACAACATAATATACGACCGTGAAAACGATAGCGATTTTCGAATTACAGATGAAGCACGTATCTCGGAAATGTATGCCAGAAAACGGAATGTATTTACAGAAAACCAAATTTATCCCAAACTACGAATAGAAGATTTAGATGCTCATCTTTTTGAGAAAGTAAAATCCAGAATAGCATTGGTCAATGCAAATCATCCATGGTTAGAAGCTGGTTATTCAAATGAACGCATATTACGAGATGCTCGGTTTTTGCGTAGAGATTTTACAACCGGAGAAGAAGGATTAACCTTAGCTGCTGCTTTAGTATTTGGAACAGATGAAGTCATTGGTAATATCCTACCTGCCTATAAAATAGACATTATTGTCCGAAGGGAAAACATGGACAGGTATGATGACAGATTGTTGCTGACCACCAATCTTATTGATTCCTACTTGCAAAGCTTAGAATTCATTAAATCAAAATGGCCACAGAAGTTTTATCAGGATACTGATGGTAATCGCAAGGATCTACGAGAATTGATATTCAGAGAATTAGTAGCCAATATTATCATTCATAGAGAATACAATAGTGCTACAGCTACTGAATTGATCATTTATGAAGACCGTATAGAGTCAACTAATCCAAACCGGCCGAGGTTTACAGGTCCATTAAATCTGGAAACATTTGAAGCAGAACCTAAAAATCCAAATATTAGAGCATTCTTTAATATTCTTACTTGGGCAGATGAAATTGGATCAGGAATAAGAAACATGAATAAATTCGTTTCGACTTATACAGGAGGCGCTCAACCAACTTTCATCGAGAACGAAGCTTTTAAGTGCATTATTCCGATGCTGCTTTATAAAATTGGAGAAAAGCATATACTTTACTTGCACCTCTCTCAGCTTCCAAAGGAGAAATTGGGAAAGGAAAAACAAGAAGTTTTAAAAGAATTACCTCTTGACTTGAGTCTAAAAAACATTCATGATTTAGATGAACTTGCTCTTGCATTAGTTATAGCATGGCAAAAAAAGAGTGGGGAGTTGTCAAACGGTAGGTTTCTACTAAACAAGGAGTTAAGATTAGACGAACTAAAAAAAGTGGGGACTTGGTCCGAAAAAAGTGGGGACTTGTTAAAAAAGAGAGCAAGAGTACTACTAAGCACTTTACTATTATCACTTACTCCTATTTCATTGGATGAATTAGCCCGTACTCTAGAGTATCGCAGTAAAGAACGGTATAGAGATGATTATTTAAAACCTTTAAGAGACAGTAAGCTTATTGAATACACATTAGATCAAGCGAATGATCCAAATCAGCAATATGTAATTACGCACAGAGGAAAACTGTTTTTAGGGGGGAGTTCAACATAATAAAGATGGTAGTATTAAGTGATAAATACAAATAATTGCTGTGAAAAGTGTGGAGCTATTAGAAAATAAGTTGGTAGTAGCAGAGATGGAATACTTGGGTGACAAAGAAATATTAAATACTATTAATATATTAATAGACTGTTGGTGATTATTTCATTCTCACTCCCTCCAAATACTCCTCTCCAACTCCATACAGTCCAAATATCTCCTTCTTTAATCTAACAAGATTTGCAACATCTTCATAATTATATTTAAGTACTTGCTGCTTTTTGTATGGGTTTTTCCAGTCCTCTACAAGTTTCCAGATATTAGTTTTATATTGTTTTTGAGAACGTTTGATTTCAAACATTTCCTCAAATGCAGCAAGTCTGTATGATTCCATTCCTGGCATAATATCACGAAAGACTTTTAAGAGATTAATACACCTATAATTATTACGGATGTCAAGACCTGTTGATTTTTCAAGCATCCCAATATCGGGACCGTAGAAATAAATATAACCATCAACAGGTTCTAACATGGCTAAGATGTTCTCCATTGTCAGAGTTTCGTCATAAAGCAGATTAACAGTTGTTACAGAATAAGCATATCCGATAAGATAAAGTTCCTGGTTAAAAAACCATTCGAGGTCAATGTAAAGATCAGTCATAATTGAAATTATTTTTCTATAAAATTACTGCCTAAAAAACAGAAATAATCAATTCTGATTGCTTTGCATTACTTGGGTCTCCTTTGCATTTTTCAATTAGAAAAGTAGTTTGTATTTTTGTTACACTATGGAAAACAAACAGACGTATACCTTAAAAGAACTCGCGGATTATTACGAAACTACAACCCGAACTGTCTTCACATGGATTCTTCCAATCAGAGATGAACTTCTTGCCATGAATCCTGGGAAAAAGAGATTGAGAATATTGTTGCCGAAACAGGTGAAGATGATTAAGGAATTTTTGGGATAGCTAATCTATAAATAATCTATTCATTTTCTTCGATTTGCTTTATATTACAACTTTTAAATTGTATATTTACAGTCAACAAAAACATAAGTCATACATAATTTGCGATTTTGAATATCTTTTTTTTTGACAGTATAAAGAACTCTTGTAACATATAATATGGCAATTAGACGAAAGAAATTAGAAACAATGAAAGTTACTTTATCAAATGATAACTTGTCATTTTGTGAAGTAATTAATCAAATTGAGAATACGAATTACAATGAAGGACAAGGTAAATTGATTGCTTTACATCGTATTAGAGAAAATAGCGATTATTTCTTAGGCTACATGAATACAACAAAGCAGAAAGGGATTCCTCCTAAGCATAATCCTAGAGAAAATACTTTTGAGCAATTACCAATAAATGAAGGTGATGGAGAAGGTCTTGGTTTTTCCAATGTATTTATATTTGATAAAACACATCAAGTTATCATGTATGAGTTTAATAAAAATGGATGTTACCTTGCTTCTTTCAGAAATTATATTCGACATTTATATAATAATGATGCTGAGGAAAGATTGAACTTATCTTTTAGCCCGCTTCTAAGACTTGAAGCATACCAACGGATGCTTCAAGTTGATATTTATAAGACATTAGAAGTAAAGATAGCTACTCCAATAAGACCGATTCAAGATTTTTTAGATGAGAATGATGCATTATCTTCAGCAATATCGACTTCTCAACTATTGCAGTCGGATACTGTAAATTTAAAATTTGATATTAAAGGACGTCCTTTAAATGGTATGCCAACCCAAGCAATTAGCAATTTGATAAGGAGAATCGAAAGATTGGCAACCGGTTATGATGAAAGTATAGTCGAAAAATTTGTAATTTGTGGATACTACAACGATATTGAAAATGATACCTTAAGAAAAGATGAAATTGATTTCTTGTTAGATAGGTATCAAAAAACATTTAATGTAGATGAGCCAAATGTATTGAGCAACACTCAAACACATGAAAAATCTACAGCACTTTTTAATGTATACTGGGATTGTAAAGGCGATTTTGAAATTTTAGCTCCAATTGTATAATGAAAACAGATAAGTATTATTTTGAACAGTCACTAGCCCCTATAATTGCTTTGCTTTTTGGTGTTGCAAATTTAATATGGCAGAATCTTTTTACTTGTAAAGATCCAACTATGATAATTTCTAAATCTATAGATATTTCATTTATTATCTTTGGATTTTTACTTACGGTTTTGGCGCTGATATTACAAACAACAAAAAAAATCAGGAATAGGAATCTTTATCCAAGATTAATTCGTTTTAATAAAAGAATAGCATATTTATCTCTTACTGCAGGATTTTATTCTTTGATTTACAGTTCTGTTTTTAGCTCAATCTCAACAACCATTTATAAAGAATATTTTGTGAGTATTTATATTTTTGTTTTTGTATGGATTATTATAGACTTAATACTTTTTATTAGAATATTTTATAAACTTGCTGAAGAAGACGAAATATAAGTTCTTGATTTAAAGATGTAAAACTAAATTTTGATTTAGTCAAAAAATCTAAATATGTCAGTTGTTTTTCAAATAAAATGCAAATAAGAGAAAATTCATTTTTCAAAAGGACACCTTCTATAAATCTATACAAGAAATCAAACTAAATTACCACCACCTAACCCCAAATAACAGAAAGTGAAATAATTAAACACCATATCATTGCAATATAATTATTGCAACAAATGGTCAATTTCAAAAAAATACTTATTCTGGTTCTGGTGATTCTCACTTGTGGGATTGCCTGGAAATATTTTAAGAAAATATCCGGAGCCAAGAAAATAAGTATTGGAGAAATAATTCTAAAACCAGAAAAGAAAATCTCTGCATTCTCAGATCTAGTAGATGTATTTAAAAATGGTTTAAAGCTCACAGGATTTGTAGCAATCAGGAACTTCTCCGGAACCAAATATACCTTAAACCAAATAAACGTTGACTGTTACACTCCCAAAACAAACAGTTTACTTGCAGAGCAGACAAACATCAACCCAAATGAAATTATTCTGCTGCCAAATCAAATTACAAATATTCCTTTTGAATTCAAAGTAGATATAATCAACTCACTATTGCTTTTTA
>JAQUBO010000110.1 GCA_028686735.1 Bacteroidales bacterium | reverse complement strand
TACCAAATCTATTGATTGAACTTGACACTATTGATGAATATAATATTGGTTTTTTATTCTACTTTTTTGAGTTTGCTTGTGGCATTAGCGGATATATGTTAGGTGTAAATCCTTTTGACCAGCCTGGAGTCGAAGATTATAAACGAAATATGTTCAAATTGCTAGGAAAATAAATTTAAAATGAATAAACTCGAAAAAATTGCCTTAGTCGATGATAGGGATAACATTATTTCTTATGAGGAGAAAATGTTGGTTCATCAACAGGGACTTTTACACAGGGCATTTTCAATTTTAGTTTTTAATGATAAATCTGAGATGCTTCTACAACAAAGAGCTTTGTCTAAGTATCACACACCCGGATTATGGACTAATACTTGTTGCAGTCATTTACCTCAAAATATAGATTTTGATTCTTATATGCATGAACGCTTACTGCATGAGATGGGCTTTGATTGTAAACTAGAATTTGCGTTCTCATTTCAGTATAAAATAGAATTTGATAACCAACTTATCGAAAACGAAATAGACCATATTTATACTGGTGTTTTTAATGGTACACCAATTCCTAATCCCAAAGAAGTGATGAACTTTAAATGGGAAAAGCTGGATTTTATAAAAAAAGATATCAAGACTAATCCAGAATTATATACTTATTGGTTTAAAAAATTACTACAACAAGCCGATAAAATTTCATTTAGTTTTTTGAAGTAAATAGATGTGCAAAGTTAGTGGTATTTTGTTCTCGCAATAACGAACTTAGGAGATATCACTTGCAGATTTATGACTTTGATGTCAGAACGGATTATGTTCCTTCGATAGGTCATCGCCAGAGGAACAAAATAAAAACTATACTGTGGTTGTTTTTTATTAAAACTCAAAAAAAATTGATTATTTTTCCTGGTGTAGTCTTATAATCATGTCAATTATTTGTATTTTTGAAAATAATAAATAAATATCTTAACCAATAATAGTTAAAATGAAAAATAAAATCATCTCTATCAGTATAGTACTTGTAACATTTGTAGCCTTAACTATACTAACATCCTGTAATAAAAGTGACCTGCCAACAGTTATAACTTCTGAAACCGAAAATATAACTACCAGTTCTGTCAAAATAACTGGAAAAGTAACAGATGATGGCGGTAATGCAGTTTCTGTTCGTGGTTTTGTATGGCATACCAGTGAAAATCCAAGCTTAGACGACAACTTAGGAATAGCCGAGAGTGGTGTCGGGATTGGCGAGTTCACAGCAAATGTTTATGGTTTAGACGAAAATTCTAGTTACTATATTCGAGCTTATGCTACAAATAGTGAAGGGACTGCATATGGTGAACAACGTAGTTTTACAACATTAGAATATATTGACGGACCGGATCCTGTAATCACAGTACCTATTGTTGTTAGTCTTGACGCCAGTGCTGTAACAGATACTAGTGCTGTTTGTGGAGGTAATGTCACAGACCAAGGTGTTTCAATTGTTACGGTTCGTGGAATTGTTTGGGGTACTACTGAATACATCAATTTAGCTAATAATGCTGGCTCGGTTGAAAATGGAGATGGAACAGGAACTTTTACTTCAAATATTACTGGATTGGGATCGAATACAATTTATTATTTCCGTGCATATGCAACAAATTCTACAGGCACAGGTTATGGTAGTGTAATATCATTTACTACCCTTGGAACAGCTGCCGGAGAGTATACAATTGGTGATATTGGTCCTGCAGGAGGCTACATTTTTTATGAAAACTCTGATTACTTAACAGATGGGTGGAGATATTTAGAGTTATCTCCTTTATCAACAGAAGTTAATGGATATGTTTGGGGAGGAAAAGAAACACCTGTTGGAACAAGTACCGACTTAGGTGCAGGACAAAACAATACTACTAAAATTGTAGAATTATTCGGCGATACAGAACCATTTGAAGGACTCGAAACTTATGCGGCAAGATATTGTGATGCACTGATTGTCTCAAATGAAGATACGGATTATGACGATTGGTTTCTACCCTCTTCAGATGAGCAATGGGAAATATGGTGGAATCTTGTCAGCGATCAATCCAACGCAAATAATGGAAATGGAGAACGATTAGACAACGCACATTTTTACATTGGAACAAGCCAATACTGGAGTTCGTGCGAGGTTGAAGCCAACACTATTTATGCAAGAGCATTTGGTTTTAGTAATGGTAATTATAACAATCAACCCACAAAAGATAGTGAACGTATCGTGCGTGCAATTCGTCGATTCTAGAGCGTATCTTTTATACAACTCGAGTAAAATGCTTTTTCTCTTTACTCCTCTTGCAAATTACAATTTGACCCTCTGAAAATTGTTGGTGACAACAGCAAAATGACAAGGAAAGGAAAAAGGGAAGTTATTTGTTGGTGACAACACCAATAAGGAAAAAATTTTTGAGGTGTAAAATTTTATTATTCGTAAATATTTGTGAAACTTGCAAGTTCTAAAACCCTTTATTCGCAGCAGTTGTGTGATGCTAGTCGTTATTAACGGTTAAGTAACGGATAAATTTGAGATGTGATTTGAGGTGTGAAATTTCATTATTCGTAAATATTTGTGAAATTTGCAAGTTCTAAAACGCTTTATTTACAACTGGTGTAGAATGCTAGTCGTTATTAACGGTTAAGTAACGGATAAATCTTAGTTGAAGTTTTGATGTGGAAAATTAGTGTTTTTGTAAATAATTACAAAATCTTGATGTATCAAATTGTAGTATTGGCAAAGCGTACGTGATGCTAGCCGTTATTAACGGTTAAGTAACGGATAAATTTGAGATGAATTCTGAGGTGTAAAATTTCATTACTCGTAAACATTTGTGAAATACGCAGGAACTAAAATCCTTTATTTGCAGCAGTTGTGTGATGCTAGTCGTTATTAACGGTTAAGTAACGGATAAATTTGAGATGTAATTTTGATATGTGCAATTATATTATTTGTAAACATTTATGAAATACGCAAGAGCTAAAACCCTTTATTAGCAACAGTCGTGTAATACTAGTCGTTATTAACGGTTAAGTAACGGATAAATATTAGATGAAGTTTTGATGTGGAAAACTAGTGTTTTTGTAAATAATTACAAAATCTTGATGTGTCAAATTGTAGTATAAAGCGTACGTGATACTAGTCGTTATTAACGGTTAAGTAACGGATAAATTTGAGTTGAATTCTGAGGTGTAAATTTTCATTATTCATAAACATTTGTGAAATTTGCAGGAACTAAAATCCTTTATTTGCAGCATTTGTGTGATGCTAGTCGTTATTAACGGTTAAGTAACGGATAAATTTGAGATGAATTTTGAGGTGTAAAATTTCATTTAGTTTTTTGAAGTAAAATATCACCAATACCAATAATATAACCTTCAGATTTATAGATTATTTTACCGTGTCGATTTACCAAAATTACGACTGGAAAATCATTTCTTTGTTCTGTACTCTTGCACGAAGTATTTTTCGACAGTAAATTATGTCCATGATCGTAAAGATAATTCAGATCCTTACTGTAGCTATAGTTATCAGGTTTAAAACTAGGGATATCTATAATAAAATAAACATTAATACTCTGTTTTGAAAGCATATCTAACATTGGAACAATATCTTGCATAATATGTTTTGATGGTTCACTACCGGGCTCTAACCAGATAAAAGCACAATTGTCCGCAGTCTTCAAAAACGGTTTTGTATTAAACGTATTTCCTGCTTGCCCAAGAATATTCCCATTAATAAAATCAATATCTGACTGTAAATTATTTGTTAGAACTGGTAAAGAAACTTGTAGATACACAATATCATTTTCAACAATATCAAAATAATTACGCAATACCTCAACACTTCCGTCTCCGTTACGAACAGAAGTTAAAAGCATATATTTCCCTATTGGGATATTGATACCGTTTTTAAAATCAGAAATTGGAGTTTCCCATCCTAAATCAATGGTTTTAAACTCTGCTTTTTCATATCTTGCTAAAGAAAAATTAATTCGGTATTTTAAACTAATCGAAGTGTCGTTGTTTACGAAAAACACTTGTCCACGCTTAATACTTTTATCATTTTGTGTTTTTTGTAATATAGCATCATACCAATTATTGTTGAAATAATATTGCGTTACACCCGAGACATTGTCAATTTTTGCAGGGATACCCAAACTACGACAAAAAGCTACAAAATAAATTTTTAACGATCTATTATCGGATAGTTTAAATTTATGAACTGCACAAGGAGTAATTGCGACATTATAATTATTTAATTCATCAATTAAAATGCTCTTATTATTTGTGTCTATTTTGGTGGCAATATTTTTTCTAATCCAATCAATTATCTTTTGTGGATCAGCTTTAAAATCAGATATCTGCTGAATGTCAAACGATTGTAAAATAAATTTCCTGTAAGGCTTTAACATTTCAAATTCGACACGTGGATTTATTGTATAGCTGTAATAAATATCATCGGGAATACTCTTATCAACATTTTCTGGAGCAAATAGCAAATTCTCTGAAAGAGTTTTAGTATTGATATCACGTAAGTCTTTTTCGGAAATAACTTCTAGAATTTTTGTAGCTAAATCCTGTTTGTTCAGATATGCTGCTTCTATCAAAAAGTTTTCTATTTCCAGCCAATTACCACGACTATTTACAAGATAAGGGATAATTTCTTCACTAAAATTAAATGTTTCTGCAAAATGTTTAGCTCCTGATTCATCATAAAATGATTTTGCATAATTTTTACGTATCAATTCATTTTGTTTTATTCTTTTTTCAGTCTTAGCAACTAGTTTATCGTCTATTATTGTAACATTTTGGGCAACTGGTGGGATATACTTTGCAGTTTTAACAGGAAAATTATCTTTTTTACCGAGGACAACAGTTACAAGCCCTTCGAAATATGGATCAACAACAACACTAGAATTATTTACGCCATCACTTACATAAATTTCGAGACTCCCATAACCGGTTGTAAATTCTGATTCGCCTCGAATATTTGTCTGTGTTTCGTAAAGCGGATACATTTCTGCATAATTGTATATTTGATATTTCACTTTTACTCCCCATAATGGGATATTATTTTCATTAATAACCCTTACTTCAATTTTTTTGACTGGAGCATAAGTACTTAGTGCGTTTACCCATGTAAAGTTCTCGTTCTGGTTTAATAAACTTGGATTATTTACATCAGCTTTACCAAATTGTTTAGTATGAACTAACATTGTACGAGTTGCAGGAACATCAAACCAACCAGTATTTAACACTGGAGCAGGTTCACATGCACCAAGATAATGCCATTTGTTATTTATCCACACCTCTACCCACGCATGATTATCGTCTGTATGCACCCAACGAGGTGTGTAAACCTGACGAGTTGGAATACCGGCAGCCCGTAAAGCAGTAACAGCAAATGTAGATTCCTCACCACATCTTCCAAAACCAGAGCGAATTGCTGCCAAAGGAGATATTGTTCTTTCATCTGTTCCACAATAAATTACTTTAGAATTGCACCAATGATTTATTTCGAGAACCGCTTGTTCGACATTCAGATTATTATCGGCTAATAACTTCTGAAATTCTTTAAGAAAAACCATTCGTGCAGTATCCAAATTCTCATTATTTACACGTGGTGGCAGAACATAAGATAGAAAAATACTCTCGGGGATGCTATCTGCCCAAGCAAAAGTTTCGCGAGCTGTTATAGATGCTCTTACATGTTGTAACCAAAAACTAAACTCATAATTTGTGAAATCACTAATTGGCATATATGCAAAAAGATGCTCCAGATATTCTTTTTCTTGATTTGTAAGACTTTGGTCATCAAGGGCTGTAAAATAATCGGGGAAATAAACTTCTAACTGGTTTTTTCTAATTTCAAAATCAGTCAGTGTATTTAAGTCATTAACTGGGACTTTCTTTAGGCAAGAGGCACTTAGCATTGTGATACACATCACCAGAATAGATGTAATTTTACAACTATTATTCATTATTCAAATCTATCAGTTTCTTCATCAAAATCTATTCGGTTTGATGTATTAGCATTAGTAACATCTACCATATCAGAATCTTCGTTTTGCACAGATTGATTATCGTCAATTTCATTATCCTCAGACATTTCATCATTTGTTTCCTCATCACCCGATTGCGTTTTTTTAACTGGAGAAGGAGCCTTACACAAAATCATCCCAACCATCATTACGATTGCACTAAGCACAATAACTTGAATTATTAGCGATTTGTTAATAATTGGACTTTGAATTATTTCGGGAATTTTAAAAAATAACAATATTGTTATTAATCCTCTAGGAGCCACATAAATAAGAGGTTTAACTTCTATTTTAAATAATAATAAAAGTCCCCAACGTGATAGAAATATTATTGCGACAATGGCAATGGCTAGTAAAAATGTAGAAGGGTTTAATAGTTCGGAAGTTTCGATTAAGAAACCAAAAATTAAGAAAAATAATGTTCTAATTAAAAATGCTCCTTCTTTAATAAGTTCACTAAACTTATCTACTTCTTTAAGCAATACTTCAGGGTTTAGTTTTTTTATCAGGTTTATTTCTTTAAGACGGTTAAGGTTACCTATAAAGAGCCCGAAAATTAAAATAAATATTAAAGCAGGAAGGTGGTAAAGTTCGGCTACTGCATAAATAAGAACTATGAGAATAATTATCGGAATAAATTTAATATGGTGATTAATTTTTCGCAATAAAAATAAAAGTAAAATAGTAGCAAAAAATGATACAGCAATAAGTATTAACATATCAACTCCGAACTGTCCAAAAGCATGAGAGTTTATAACCTGATGGGTAATAAGAAAATCAAAAAATACTACCCCTAGGACATCTGAAAAACTACTCTCATAAATTACAAATTCTTTTTTCTCTTTTGAAAGGTTTTGAACAGTTGGAATAGCAATAGCACTACTTATAACACATATAGGTATTGCATTTATTAAACTGTCTTTTATTGAAATGTCGCTCATTAATTGCAGTATTACCGTAAAAATAAAACTTAGAATTATTATTGATAATATTGCTACTAAAAAAGATTTATTTATTATTTTTAGTTTAGATTTATTGAACTCAAGATCAAGCCCCCCTTCTAACACAATAAGTATAAGTCCCAAAGTTCCAAATATTTGTAAAAACATATTTAAGTCAGGAACAGCCATGTTTAAGAAGTCAACACCTTGTCTAACCAAATAACCAAGTACTAACAATATTATCACTGTAGGAATACGTGTTTTTGACGAGGTGAGGTCAAAAATGTATGCCAATAATAAAAGGATACAAATCGTAATTATTATTGATAAAGTCATTTTTTTGTAGTTTTTGACAAAATTAAGAAAATACTTAGAATAATCTATTTTAAAAATAAAAATTACTTGATATTATGGGTAAGGTAATTGTCGTTTATTTTCAGGCTATATTCTTAAACCTTTTGATTGATAAAACCAGTAAAATATTATAAATGTGTTGGTAAATATAATAATATATCTGCAAGTTTGGTTAGACTTTTTACTGTTACATAAAGCAGGTCGAATGTATCATGCGAGTTAGACACTTAGGCCTTTATAAAATTTAAAAAAATCTGTTTTAATTTCTTCTCTTATCCTGCGAAATTCATTCATTATAAACTCTTTATCCCCTACTACGTCTGAAGGGTCTTCAAAGCCAATGTGTAAACGGTTTCTGACATTCCCAATAAAAGTAGGACAGAGTTCATTTGCATCGCCACAAACTGTAATTACATAATCCCAATTCTCGTTTAAATATTTATCAAGGTGTTTGGGATAATGTTTGCTAATATCAATCCCAATTTCTTTCATGATATGAACTGCATTTGCATTAATTGTTTTTGCAGGTTTTGTGCCAGCCGAAAAAACTTGCAAGTTTTTGTCAAAAGAGTGTAAAAAACCGTGAGCCATTTGACTCCGACAACTGTTGCCTGTGCAAAGAATTAATATTTTCATAAATATTTATTTATATTTGTAATTGTTGATTTCTTTAGTGCTTAATACATTCAAGTAAGTTGATTAATTACTTTAATTATTCGTTGCAATAAAATAACGAAATGATTTTTATTTTATCAAATAAATTATCGCTTTTATTTTGCATGATTTTTTATTTTTCAATTTATTGGATTTTTATTTTAGTAAATTGGTTATTTTTTGTGGAATAATTAGAGATTATGTATCTATTGGCAGTAAAACAAAAACTAATTATGATGAAGAGATTTTTTTTAATTGTTATTATTATTATTTGGAGTCTAAAAACGAGTTTTTCTCAAACGTTTATAAAAGACCAAAACACAAAAGATTTTATTATCGAGTCTTTTGTAAGTTTTGCTGAGAATAACTATACAGGTGATAGTGATGAGAACAAATCTGCGATCTATTTTACATTAAAGATAAAAAATCTTGGCGATGTTCCCATTCCTAATCTAGGTCCTATAAAGAGATCAGAGTATGTTAATTTTATCGTGAATGACAGTATCAATAATCCATTAAGTTTGTATAATGGAGCTGACATTGCTGGCAATTATATGTTATCTAAGGGAGAGGAGGATACATACACATGGTGGATATCCAATAATACATCAATATTTGGTGAGGTTTTTACAGTACAGTGGCAGTATATTGATACTTTTTCTCAAAAACACATAGTTAATGTTAAAACTAGAACTGTCGATGAATTAAGACTTGAATAATCTTTCCAATAGAACTAGCTTATTCGTAGATAAGCTCAACAAAGAGATTTACAACTTGTATTTTCCATTTTTTTTATAAGATTATTTCACTACTGTAACAGTTCCACAATACTTTGTTCCATTGAATAAATCAACAGTATATATGTATGTTCCAGTTGGAACGATTTTTCCATTCCATGTACCATCCCACGGTTTTCCTGCACCATAGCCTTCAAATACTAGTTGCCCCCATCTGTTGAAGATTTGAATTAGAGCCCAAGGGAACATTTCAATATTTTCAATTATCCAAGTGTCATTTATACCATCAGTATTTGGCGTAAACGCATTTGGTATTGTAAGGCAGTCAACATTTGTGTCTATTAGTTTAATGTTTTCAGTTTCAAGTAAACATCCATTACTGTCGGTAATTGTAAATGCGTAATTTCCCTGTATTAATCCTGAAATATACTCAATAGATGATGTTTGGTTGCCCCATATAAAAGTATATGGCGGAGTTCCTCCCATTGCTTCGATTTCGATGTAACCATCATCGTTACCAATGCAACTTGGGTCGATAGTAATAAATGTGTATTCAATTTGATCAGGTTGTGATAATTCTATAAGTGTATCGAGTTGGCAGCCTTGCGCATCACTGATAGTAATATTATACAGTCCAGGATATAGATTACTTTTGTTGGTCCCAGAAAAGTGGTTGCCTTCAGAATTCCAGTTATATGTAAAAGGAGGAGTCCCGCCCATAGCGTTTATAGAAATGGAACCGTCGTTGTATCCATAGCAACTAATGTTTTTTGCTAATAAGTTAATTGCAATAGGAACTGCTGTACCAACGACATAAGTATCACTTATAGTGCAGTTATTTGCATCAGTAATTGTTAAACTATACTGCCCAGGAGAAACATCTGAGATATTGTTACCTATAGCTCCTGTACTCCAGTTAATCAAATATTCAGGTGTTCCACCAGAGACTTGAACAGAAATTTCACCGCTTTCATCGCCAGCACAGCCAACACTTACGATAGATTCGGTTATGCTAATTTGTGGAGCATTTTTTAAATCGTAAGAGTTTGTTCCTGTGCATCCCCAATCATCAGTAATTGTTAATTCATAATGACCAGGTAATAGATTATTGTTAAACTCTGTATGTGCAGCATTTGACCAGAAGAAACTTAAGGGAGACTCTCCATTATTACTATATCCTTGTAGTATTCCGCTGTTAGAATTGTAACATAATATACCTTCAATTTCTCGAATGTTTGTATGAATAGATCCTGAAATCCCGACTTCAACAGTTTGAGAATGTGTACAATTATTGTTGTCTGTAACAGTTATTATATAATTTCCTGCTGTTAGGTTATTAGATGTATTAGTATTGTTGCCATTAGACCATAAATATGAGTAAGGAGTAAGTCCACCATCTACAGTTATTGAAGCAGATCCAAGATGGAGAGTACAAATTACATCTGTTGTATGAGTTGTAGAAGTAATTTCTGTTGGTTCGGTAATACTTACAGATGAACTTGTTGTACAAGTATTTGCATCTGTAATTGTTACGCTATAATCTCCAGCAGTTAAATGCTGTGCAGTAGATATTGGAGTTTGTGATGGATTATCCCAAAGATATGAATATGGTGGAGTTCCTCCAATAACACTTACTGTAGCTGTGCCATCATTACCACCGTTACATCTTACATTTGTAGAGCTAGAAACAGAAGCAATGATTTCATCAGGTTGCGTTATTGCACTGCCAATTGTACCACTACATCCATTATCGTCTGTTATTGTAATGTTGTAGTTTCCAGCACCAATATTATTTAGATAAGATGTTGTGCTTGATGAGGCATCATCCCAAATATAATAATATGGTGGTGTACCACCAGAGACTCCCGCTTGGATAGTGGCATTTAGGTCTCCAAAACAGCTTGCGTTTTCGCTTGAACTAATAAATACATCAAGTTGTGTTGGGGAGCTAATAATGATATTATTGATTTCATCACAACCCCAAGCATCAGTAACTGTAACAGTATAATTTCCAGTTGACAAGCTATCGATTCCTTCTGTTGTTGAGTTTGCTGGATCATCCCATAAATATGTATAAGGTGGAACTCCTCCACTTACCTGAACATTAGCTTGACCAGTATTTTCTCCAAAACAAATTAAATTTTGTCCTGACATTTCGAGATTTAGAGGTTCGCTAACTACAACAGTAATTGTTCCTACTCCTACACACCCGTATTCGTCGGTATAAGTATATGTAATTTCATGTGTCCCAGAACCAGCCTCAATTGGAGAAAACTTATTTCCAAAAACACCTGGCCCTTCAAAATTTCCTCCTTGAGGATTTGCTATTAGTGTTTCCGTATAGGCATCAAAACAATACTCGTTTTCTGGCAAGCTGACGGTTACAATTGGACTTTCTATAACCATTACATTAGTTTGCGTGTTGTCAGAGCATCCATATACATTAGTTATATCGTAGTTTATTATGTGATTTCCTGGACCAGCAACACTAGGATTAAATATTGCTCCTGATATTCCATTTCCACTTAAAGTTCCGCCTGGAGGACTGGTAACAACTGTAACAAATTGCTCACTTTCACAATAAGTAGAACTTAAATTACTTATAATAGCCACAGGATTAGGATTTACTGTTATATTTATTGATGAATTAGAAACGCAAGCTCCATTAGTAAATACATAATCGATATTGAAAGTTCCTACACCTGCAATCAATGGGTTAAATGTGCCATTAATTGGGTCTGTAATTCCTTGTCCAATCCAAGTTCCACCATTAATATTTGCACTTAGATTAACAGGAGCATCATTTTGACAAAATGGTTCTATTGGATCAATGCTTACAGAAGTATATCCGTCAACTATGATATTAATATTATCGATGTCGTTACAAACTCCATTAGATATATTATAAGTAAT
Organism: Bacteroidales bacterium; assembly: GCA_028686735.1. Classification (GTDB taxonomy): domain Bacteria; phylum Bacteroidota; class Bacteroidia; order Bacteroidales; family ML635J-15; genus Bact-19. Next base: position 1,320 of record JAQUBO010000110.1, on the reverse strand, counting down.
ATTATATATTCCTTGTCCTACTGTGGCTGGGTAAAATTGATTATCAATAATTCCAGTTCCCGACCAAATTCCTCCTGTACTGATAGCTGTAAGGGTAATTGGCTCACTATTCTCACAAATAGGGTCAACAGGGTTTATTGTAGCATCAACAGTTTGATCTACATGAATAATTTCAGTATCTAAATTTGAACAAGCACCTACAGTAATGGAATAAGAAATTATGTGGTTTCCTGCACCTGCGATGCTCGGATCAAATGTATTTCCAACAACTCCATTTCCAGACCAAACACCACCGGTAGAATTAGCGGCAAGGCTTATAGCTGCATCAGTTTCACAAAATGGACCGACAGGAATAATTGTTGCATCAGGAATAGGAGCAACTGTAATATAAATAGTATCAGAATCTATACAAGTACCATTTTGTAATGAATATATAATTTCGTGAGTGCCATCACCAGCTGATAGAGGATTATAAGCTCCTGTACTTGGATTACTAACACCTTGTCCCGACCATATTCCACCAGATTGTACAGAGTTTAGTACAAATGGGGGGTTATCGATACAAATAGTACCAAGATTGCTTAAAATGGTGGCATCTACAGCAGCATCTACCTGATATATATGGAGATCGGTAGCAACACAAGATCCATTTATTGTTGTATAAGTCATCGTATTATTACCATGTTCCACAACCGAAGGATCAAGAATTCCGTTTATGGGATCTATAATACCTTGTCCAGCCCAAGTTCCTCCTGGATTAACTGCACTAAGAGTAATTGAAGATGAGGTTTGACAAATTGCTCCTATTGGATTTATTGTTGGATCAATAACACTATCTATATGAATTGTAAATGAGTTATTATTAGAACACATTCCATTAGTAATTTCATAACTAATTAGAAAATCACCAGGACCCGAAAATAATGGTGAAAATTGTCCAGTTGTAGGATTTGTTACACCTGTTCCACTCCATGTACCATTGGGGTTTTCAGCAATTAAATAAGCAAAATCAAATTCTTCACAAAATGGACCTATTGGAGTTATATTAGCATTTGGAACCGTATCAACATGAATAATAATTTGTTCTGAAGCAATACATGCTCCATTTATTATTTGATAATTCACAGTATGATTTCCTTGTCCAGTTATCTGTGGGTCAAAAGTGTTTCCCACAACTCCAGTTCCAGACCAAGTTCCACCCGGACTAACTGCGTTTAAAACAACTGCTGCATCAGTTTCACAAAATGGACCAACAGGAGTAATTGTGGCATCAACAATAGCATCAACATGAACTGTTATTTGATCAATATCTGAACAAGC
>JAQUBO010000332.1 GCA_028686735.1 Bacteroidales bacterium | reverse complement strand
GTGATTCTTACTGGGTTTCTTTCTATGGGTGCTTGGCGACTGGCAAAAAAACATTCTCTTGTTCGTTCCTTGTCTTCGGTTGAAACCCTTGGTGCAATATCCACCCTTTGCGTTGATAAAACGGGAACGATTACTATCAATCAAATGGTTGTTCAAGAAACGTGGGCTCCTACTTCTGATATGCATCAACTTCTCCAAATGATGGGTTTGTCCTGCGAAACAGATCCGTATGACCCGATGGAAAAAGCCATGTTGCGCTACTATGAAAAGCAGGGCCGGTCAATAGAAGATTTGTTTCAAAACGAATTGATCCTGGAATATCCCTTCACCAATGAAATAAAAATGATGGGCCATGTTTGGCGCACAAGCAAGGATATCATTACTATTGCAGCGAAAGGGTCTCCAGAAAGTATATTGCGCATTTGCAAGGGTACACCCGACGAAAAAAAGAAACTACGTGACGAAGTGTATCGAATGTCTACCAAGGGATTTCGCGTAATTGCTGTTGGGTGTAGATTGGTATCGAACGAAGGGGATATCCCCGAACACATTACAGAGTGTTCTCTTATTTGTTGCGGCCTGATCGGATTGGCAGATCCACCCAGAGAATCCATTGCTGATGATATCAAAACTTGTATACAGGCCGGAATACATTTGGTCATGATTACCGGCGACAATGGAATTACGGCAAGTAGTATTGGCAAACAAATTGGTCTGCCCAACCATGAGAACATTATTACAGGAAAAGAATTGGATCGACTTTCCAATGAGGAACTAAAACAAAGAATCAAAGAAGTTGGAATTTTCTCAAGAGTTACTCCAGAGCATAAAATGCGCATTGTCAAAACGTTTCAAGAGATGGATGAAATAGTTGCCATGACCGGCGATGGAGTTAATGATGCTCCCGCCTTGCAGCAGGCGGATATAGGGATTGCAATGGGCAAACGAGGCAGTGAAGTGGCTAGGGAAGCATCTGACTTGATACTGCTTGATGACAATTTTTCAACCATTGTATCGACCATTGAAGATGGCCGTCGAATGTATGATAACATCCGAAAATCTATTGGGTATGTATTTGCGATTCATATTCCTATCGCTCTTTCCAGTCTACTCCCTCCTTTGATCGGCATTGCACCGATTCATTTGTTTTTGTTTCCTTTGCATATTGTGCTGCTTGAATTGATGATTGATCCAACATGTTCCATTGTGCTAGAACGACAACCATCAGAGAAAGATAGTATGAATAAGCCTCCAAGAAATCCAAATGAGAAATTGGTTTCCTTTCGTATTCTACGAAGGAGTGTGTTGCAAGGCTTTATTGTGTTCGTAACTTCCTTTGGTAGCTATTATTGGCTTCTTCAGCAAACCAATAATGCAGCCCTAGCGAGAACCATTGGTCTTGTTATTGTCATTTTTTCCAGTCTTTTTCTTGTGTATGTAAGTAGTTCCGTTAGTGTTCGAGTGTATAAAATGTGGAAACTGCTTTGGCGCGATCGAGTGATGCAAGTAGTGAATATTGCCACAATGGCAGGAGTGATTTTTATTGTATACACCCCGCTGCATGGTTATTTAAAACTGACGCCCCTTACAATATGGCAGTTCTTGAGCGCTTTTGCCATTGCTTTTCTATCTGTTTTTTGGATTGAATTGTTTAAAAAGGGGTAATCACGCGGTGTTCATGTATTGAAAATGCGCTGTAATGTGGGCATGAAGTACCTTATTCCGTATTTACTCCTAAATGGGTTTTTCGATTGTAAAGGATTCGAAAAAGTCAAAGTTAACTTCTCTACCCTTGTATGTAGGTTGTTTTAAAATAGTTTGTATTTGTTGCTGGGTTTTTTGGGATGTTTCAAAATCATCGTTATCAACGGAAATAGCAATCGAATCTAACAAGGAATCTTCCAACACTTTGCTAAGAATATATTCATCGGATTCCATAACTTGTCCATAGATCACCAAAGAATTTGAATACCCCTTGCCCGAGTCAAGTGATTCCGGCAAAAATTCTTCATAGATCTTGTTTAGATATACTTTTTCAGATCGAACTGCCGTTTCTTTATAGTTCTTGCCTCCCTCTGTAACAATCAAGGGAAAACGGTCAGATAGAATATATTCGCAAATTCTGTGTATCAGGCTACTCCCTTTTGGTGCGATTTTTGTAACATTCTGGAATGCATCTTTGATCATAGAAAAATTCCCATGGGTGTAGAATACAAAAGTGTTTGTGTCTCGCTTTTGGAGATTCTCTGTGGAGAAGTATACTTTTTTGCTGGTTTTAGAAGTTTTTCCAAATCCATCTTGAAACCACTCTACGTCTTTCATAATGCTCCACTGCAACGAAAGGTCATAACTGAGGGAAAAAATATAGCGGAAGTGCTTCAGAAATGATAGGTAGTAGGGATAATTCGCTTCTACAGGGTGAAAATTGGGATGAATATGTAAAATTAGTATGGTATACATTCGTTTTAAAATATCATATTGACTTGTAAAAAAGCTGTTACATTCTGTAACCTCAACTCTTTCAAGACTTTGACTGTGTTTGTACAGATTTTTAACCATGGAGGTTGTGATGAATAAGGAGTGAAAAATTTCTTCAAGAGGAGTGTCGTGGAAAAAAAGGCGTAAAAGCTTTTTTGTAGTTTTTAGCTGATCTTTGTGAATTTTTCTCGGAATTTCCTCAAAAATATGATGATTATGCAACTGTGACATGGTTTTATCGGTATCAAGCTCATCCAAAAAAATATTTTTTGGATGATCGTAATCCAAAGGTTCATTCAAATAACAACTAAGAGTATTCCCAACAATCAGTTTGCCATTTTTATATCGGTCTTTAATATCATCCCAGCTTTGTATCATGTGGACTCCTCTCCAAATCAACAAGATCTGAAAATACCAGAACCACTGTGTGAAAGCAAAAACTGTATTCCAACCAATGGTTTCAACCAAGATATTATAAGATACTATGTCAATCTTACAAATACAATTTGTAAAAGTCTTCTGTTAGAGGATGATCTTGTTTTTCTTATCGGTTTTTACATATTTCTTGAGTGTTCTTTTTTTTATCTTATACTACTATAGTACTAGCAATGTGTCTTTCATTGTTAA
>JAQUBO010000109.1 GCA_028686735.1 Bacteroidales bacterium | reverse complement strand
GATTTTTTATACATTGTTGATACCTTTTAATTTGGTAAGCAAGATACATAAAACAATTGAAACGTGCAAACAATTGATTGATTATCAATCAACTAAATACCTTGTTTACTTTTCGGAGTGGACTCATATTCTCATTCTATTTTGCCCTTTAAAAACAATCCAATTTGCTGTTATGATACAATTTATCATAATTATGATACAAGTTTTTATCAACCACCACCTAAATATAAACCTAAACCAATTGCAAGTTTAAGTTTAGAAGAATTGTGGTCTTACTACTTGATAAACCCATGCTATTTACCTCTAATTAAAGATTCATCGATATGGGAGCCAAATAAAAACATAGGTTTTGATTATGCTGATTTATTCAATGACTCGCTTCCAATAGACCATAAGTATAGAAATAGGTATTTGGTTGGAGATTTTAATGTTATTGGTAGAAAAGGCACTTCACATTCATTACAAGAAATTTATCCTCATATCATGAATTTGCAAGAGTTTGATAGCATACCAATTGATATTTTAAGACATCTTGATTCTTTAAAATATGGAACAAAAGCTTATGACTCAGTTTTATTAACACTAGATACTACTTTGACTGTTGAAACTGCTAGTGTATTAAAAAACTTTCTATTAAAAGTCTGGAATTACAAAATGTTACCTATTGAACGAGATTATTCATTTTATTGGAGTTCACTGTTTTCTGCCGGGCAATATTTAGTATTGTGCGAAGCTTGCGAAGACAGTTTAATTATGATTGGAAAATTTGCAACATCAGCGAAACGTTTAAATATTGGAAATCGCATAAACGAAGACGGGTCAATTTCGGAATATTATTATACAGCTTTACCAACAGGACGATACCGAAACTACTATGCTGGACTTAATACTATTAGCTCTAAACATTGGGAACATAACAGATACTATGACCAATTAGATAGACAACGAGACAAGGAGCTTGGTGGCGGACATAATCGAATTGTAATGTATCGAAACAAAGTTGAATTGTCAAACTTTATGCTTTTCGTACCACACCCCGATTATCCTAAAGCAATGATAAATAATGGAATACACGAAGTTGCTCTCAATGATGTAGCCAGAGGTATGCTAGGCACAGCAAATAGTGTAGGTTGTTTAAGAGTGTCTGATTTTGCAGCAAAGTTTGTTAGATGGTGGACACCGCAAGATACCAAATTATTTATTGCTTATAATGACACATGTTATGATAATAGAATTAATTATGGAGGAAATATCCACGATTACTTACCATTTAAAAATGAAGAAGAAGGTCTTGCTTTCAGAAAATGGATTAACATTTATTATCCATACTATGCACGAATACTAGAAATTGACGAAGAGGGTAGTTATAGAAATGGCTATATTATTGACGGTTATTATCATTTTAAAGATGAATATAATAAATACCTCATAGACAAATCATTTCAATAACAAACGCACACGAACTATACCGCAATATAACAAGGTACAATGTAGAAACTCCACACATACTAAGACTTTGGGCAAACAGAGAATTTAAACCGCTGGATTACAAGTTAAACAAACCTCTTGCTGACATTAATTATTTGATATTCAAACAGCATATTATATTTTAATAAGCATAAACCTCAAAAATTAAAGAATATTAGTATTTTTGCATAAAGAAAAATTTTATGTACAGCCGAGAAGAAGCTGCAAATATACGAAAAGAGTTCTGGGTTGCATTCGATGTTTACTCTCGTAAATATATTGGTGCCAAACGAAAATGGATAACTTATAATACTGGCTTAAAAGACATTGCTCTAAAGTTCGACTTCGATAGAGAAAATGCCAAAGTAATGCTGGTAATTGAGCATAAAAGCGAAGATAAACGTTTCGATATATTTGTTAGAATAAAAGAATTAGAAATGCTTTTTGAAGAGCATTTGGGCGAAGGCTGGATATGGGACGAACAAATGCAAACAGACAGTAACAAAAACGTTTGTGGCATATATAAAGTTTTAGAAAATAAAAACATTTACAATAAAAATGATTGGACTAATGTTTTTGATTTCTTTGCAATAGAAATGATGAAACTTGAAGATGCATTTAACGAGTTAAAACCATTTATTAAAGATTATATAAATACAAAATTTTAAATTATGAATATCAACAACGACACAGCCCACACAACCGCAGAGAGCAAAGTTAGATTTCTACAGAAACTACAGAAACTAGTTTTAGCAAGTAGTTTTTTAATGATTATTGCAGTTTTAATGCCTGGGTATATTACTGCACAAGAAAAAATAACAGTTGAAGACCTGTATCAAAAAGGGACTTTCCGCCAAAATGGAGTTTATGGACTAGTCTCAATGGCTGATGGGCTGCACTATACAAATCTTAATATGTCTCGCAATGCTATTATTAAATATAATTACGAAACAGGCGAAAAAGTAAAAACTCTATTTAAAGCCTCTGATTTTGACAATGATCTATTTGATTGGATTTTAGATTACCAATTTAGTACAGACGAATCTAAGATTTTAATTAGCGTTCAATATGAACCAATATACCGACATTCGTTCAAAGCAGAATTTTTTATTTATGATATAGATGCAAAAACACTAACACAGTTATCAGAAAATGGGAAGCAGCAACTAGCATCTTTTTCGCCAGACGGAAATAAAATTGCTTTTGTGCGTAAAAATAATATTTATGTCAAAGATATTAGCCAAGAAAATTCGACCGAAAAACAACTTACTTTAGATGGAGAATGGAACAAAATTATTAACGGTGCTCCCGACTGGGTTTATGAAGAAGAATTTAGTTATAACAAGGCTTATGACTGGTCGGCAGATAGTAAGAAAATAGCTTTTTTAAAAACTGATGAATCTAATGTTAAGATGTTTACTATGACAACTTATGGTAAACTCTATCCCAATCATTATGAGTATAAATATCCAAAAGCAGGCGAAGAAAACTCAAAAGTGAGCTTGCATATTGTCGATGTAGATTCCGGAAATACTATTACAGCTAATATGGGCGATTTAAACGACAAATACATTCCAAGACTAAAATTCACAAACGATGCTAAGGTCTTAGCTGCAGTCAAAATGAATCGATTACAAAACAAATACGAATTATACTTTATAAACACAGATAATGGAAACTCAAATATTGTTTTAAGCCTAACAGACGAAAAGTATATTGAGATAAACGATGATCTTACATTTTTGAAAGACAATAAACATTTTATTTTATCGCACGAAGACAGTGGTTACCGACACTTGTACTTATACAACATAAATGGTCAAGAAGTAAATATGATTACGTCTGGAAACTGGGAAATGACTTCATTTTATGGTGTCGATGAAGTTAACAAGCTAGCATATTTTCAAGCTGCAAAAAACTCAGCTTTAGAACGCGAAATTTATTCAATATCTCTCGATGGAAGTGATTTAAAAGCTTTAACCGAACGCAAAGGGACAAATAGTGCAAGCTTTAGTAATAGTTTTAAATATTTTATTAATGATTTTAGCGACGCTGCCACTCCCCCATTTATAACATTAAACGATAATACTGGCAAGCAAATTCGTGAACTTGAAACAAATAAATCTTTAGTCAAAAAAGTAAACGAAACATACAAGTTTAGCAAAAAAGAGTTTTTTACATTTACAACCGAAAATGATATTGAACTTAACGGCTGGATGATAAAACCAGCGAAATTTAAAAAAGGTAAAAAACATCCAGTATTTATGTATGTATATGGAGGCCCAGGATCTCAAACAGTTACAAACTCATGGGATAGAGACATGCCATGGTGGCAATTGCTTACTCAACAAGGATATATTATTGTATCTGTTGATAATAGAGGCACTGGAGCTAGAGGTAAAGATTTTCGCCAAATTACTTATGAGCAACTTGGGAAATACGAAATAATCGATCAAATTGAGGCTGCAAAATATTTAGGAAACTTAAAATATGTTGACTCCGAAAGAATTGGTATTTTTGGCTGGAGTTATGGTGGATATATGTCCTCATTATGCCTTACAATTGGTGCAAAATGGTTTAAGTTAGGAATAGCTGTAGCACCTGTTAGCAACTGGAGATACTACGACACAATTTATACAGAAAGATATAATGGACTTCCACAAGATAACGCATCAGGATATGATGATAATTCGCCTATAAATCACGCTAAAAAAATGAACGGGAAATTCCTTATGATACACGGAACATCAGACGATAATGTGCATTTTCAAAACTCTGTTGACTTTATCACAAAACTAGTAGAAGCTGATGCCCAATTCCAAACTATGTATTATCCAAATAAAGATCATGGAATTTATGGTGGAAATACTCGTAATCATCTGTACAAAAAAATGACTAACTTTATCTTAAATAATCTGTAAATCTAAAGACTATTAATAAATAATTTGGCTTTATTTCTTAACATGGCATAATTTTTATAATATATTGAAATTAACACAATTAAATTAACAAGAAAATGAAAAAAGCAATACTTATTTTAACAATAATTACAGGAATAATAGTGTTTTCTAACAATAAGTCGCATGCACAATCTACATCCGATGAACTGATGGAGGGATTTTTTACTATTTTTGAAGAAGACGTTAATCAGGCGATTGATTATCTTTTTGAAACAAACCCACTTATAGACAGCAACCAAGAAGGAATTAAAGCCATTAAAGAAAGATTAGAACTCTCTCGTAAACTGTTAGGAAACTACTACGGTTGGGAAATTGTCAGTATTTATAATGCTGGAAATTCGTATGCAAAATACATTTATAGCCTAAAATACGAAAGACAGCCAGTAAAATTTGAAATTGTGCTATATAAACCTGATACAGATTGGAAAGTACAAAATGTTAACTTCCAAGACGATATAGAAACCGAATTTAAACTAACTAATGAGTAAAGAGTTTGTAAAACAAAACAACAATTTAACTACTTTTTGCCAGATTAATAAATTTAACCCGCATTATTCATGCGATTAGCTTTGTGTAGATACACCTGTGCTGAGTTTATCGAAGTAAGGCGCCTAACTTTGCAGTTATACAAATGTATTTACTCCCTTTGGTCGTGAGCTAAAGGTTCAATAAGTTAGCAACGCAGTAGATGCACAAAGACAATCGCAAGCAGCACCAAAATTTGGGTGCATTAATGACTTTTGATAAACAATATAAATGTTTGACAATCTGACATTTACTTACATATTCTACAAAAAGCGGTGAATAATGCGGGTTAGATTTTCTCTATGTACTTTTGTGCTTATAGTTTACCTTAAGTTAAATTAGTCGGAAAAATAGAAAAAACATAAATTCCCCTTCTATCTAAACTGCTGCACAAAAAAAAACTCCATCTCATCATTTATTTTAGCAACATAATAAACAGCAAATTCACTAAATTCAGGATTTAAAATATTTTTTCTATGTTGTCTATTTGGCACACCATTATCTATTAACAAATCGCAAACCGCAAAAACTGCAGATTCATTGCCATATTGTATATTTTCACCACAATTGCAATCGGAATGAATGAATTTTTCAGCAGTTTTTACATAGTTTCCGTGTTTTTTGCAGGATTTATATAAATCTGGACTAAAAACAAGAGGTGCAACTGGTTTCATGGTTTGTAATTCAGCCTTAAGTTCTTCAGCTGCTGCAATCTCCTTATCATCAGAATTCCAAAACTCAATAAACTCATCAATCACAGGAATATATGCTTTGGGATTAGTTCTCACTTTATTAATTTCGTCAAAAACCACCTGCTCCACATCATTTAACTGTGCAAATGACATCAAACTAGAGCATAATAATAACAATATTAGTAAATTTCTCATTTGTTTTTATATTAGTAACGTCTTTTTTAGATGAAAAATTATGTCAGGATTTTAGATAAGTTTTCTCGATAAATATCCTCCGTTATCCTATCAAAACAAACAAATATTACTTTTGACGGCAGATTATTATTTGTAAGAAATTCGATTACAGTATTTATTGCAATAAGACCAGCTTGCAATTTCGGGTATCCATAAACACCAGTACTAATAGAGGGGAAAGCAATAGTTTCAAGATTATTTTCTAATGCTAATATCAAAGAATTTTTATAACAATTTGCAAGTAAATTAGCTTCATTATTATGTCCACCTTTCCATACTGGACCAACAGTATGAATAACATGCTTTGCTGGCAGATTATATCCCTTTGTAATTTTCGCTTCCCCAGTATCGCAACCATTTAAACTTATGCACTCTGCGAGTAATTCTTTTCCAGCTGCACGGTGAATAGCACCATCAACTCCCCCACCTCCCAAAAGAGATTTATTTGCAGCGTTAACAATTGCATCAATTTTAAGTTTTGTAATATCTCCGCTATATACCTCTAATTTGTTTTTCATAATACAGAATTTTCTCAAATTTATAAATAATTATCATGTTTTGCAAGATTGGAAATGAAAGTTGAAAATATTTTATAATCGTTAGTGTTCTATAAAAATATAAAAAGTCAAAAAAGTTTATGTCCGAACGGCAGGCTGTTTGACACTTCTGCTCCGCTACGTCATTGCATAACATCGCCTCTGGAGAAAGTTGAAATTTGGCGATGCTTTTTTTTATTAATTGGTTTTCGTTTGTAACTAACAATAGTAATATTATGTAGTTTGTAAATACTATAAGTAAAACTCGCATTGCTTTAACTCTAATACGTTCTCCCCTAGGGAATAAACATTTGGAATTAAAATAATAGTTTACTATAAACGAAAATCAATTTGGCTATTTTATATTAAAAATCAAACATTATTTAGAATTTTTGATAAGATTTAATATTTTTTTGTAATTTTGAACAGTATAAACACTAAAAACAAACAATTAAATATGAAAAACACTATTAAATTCTTACTTATTACGTTAATAATGTTATCCTTTACCGCAGTTAAAGCACAAAAAGAGGTTGGTATTTGGAAAACAATTAATGATGAAACAAACAAAGCAGAATCTCATGTTGAGTTATATATAAAAAATGGGAAGTTGTACGGAAAGATTGTAAAACTAATCAGCCCAGAGGTCGAAAACCCTCTATGTACTGCATGTAAAGGAGATTTATATAATGAGCCTATTATAGGTATGCAAATGTTAAATGGACTTTCAAAACGCAAATCAGACTGGTTTATGAAATTAGGGATACTAGATCCCAATAACGGAAAGGTTTATGATTGTAAGATGTGGCTTGAAGATGAAAATACTCTAAACGTACGAGGTTTTCAAGGACCATTTTATCGCACACAAACATGGTATAGAGTTAAATAATAGTTTATTGTTTTTGTAATATCATCAGTCCATCCCGTAATGGAAGAATAATTTTCCTTACTCGACTATCTTTTTGCACATAATTATTAAATTCTATAATTCCTTTTGTCATATTATCATTAGATGCAACTGGTTTAAAAATTTTGTTATCCCACAAAACATTATCTGCAATAATTACAGCATTTTCGGTAGTTTTAGACATTACACTCTGATAATAATCAAGATATTCTCTTTTATCTCCATCAATAAAAACAAAATCAAATTGTTCGTTTAGTTCTGGGATTATCTTCACAGCATCACCAGATATTGCAATTATCTTTAGGTTAAGTTCTGCTTTATTAAAGTACTTGGCTGATAACCACTCAATCTCATCATTGCGTTCGATAGTTACAATTTTACCATTTTCGGGAAGTGCTCGTGCCATACAAATTGTAGCATAGCCCGAAAAAGTACCAATCTCCAAAATATTTTTTGCACCTGTAAAATGCACAAGAAAGTTCAATAATCTACCCTGGTACCAATTTGAAAGCATACGTGGGTGCAACTGTGTTAAATTAGTTTCACGAACAAGATTTTGAAGAAGTTCATCCTCGATCCCTCCAAAACTATTGATAAAATCATCACGTATTTCACCTATCCTATCCATTATCTTAATAATAAATTAAACTCGAAAACTTATCTCTAACAAACAACTCATTAGCAACCTTTTGAATTTGCTCCCCTGTTACCGTATCAATTTCATCTATAGTTTGCTTTATTGTCTCTACCTGGTTGTATATTAAAAATGATTTACCCAGCGACAATAATATATTAGAATGTATTTCGCTACCAATCGCAATTTGACCAATTAGTTGTTTTTTCGCCTTACTTAACTGAAGAGGACCTAATTTTTTATCTTTTAAAAGATCTAATTCTTTAAAAATAAGTTCAATACCATATTCTACATTTTCTTTATCTGCACCAAAATAAATATTAAAATTCCCTGTATCTTCATAAGGTGAATAGTTGGCTTCAATATTATAAGAAATTCCATTCCGTTCACGAAGTGCCATATTTAAACGAGAATTCATACCAGGACCAGCAAGTAAATTAGATATTAAAAACAATGGCAATCTTTTAGGGTCATTAAAAGTATAAGCATAGGTACCCAAAACACAATGAGCCTGATGAGTATTAAATTTCACAATCTTATTTTCAACAATTCTATTACTAAACTCCTGTCGTTTATACACTCTTCTATTAGCAGGATTATTACCAAAATACTTATTACAATATCTTAATAATTTATCAAATTTAATATTTCCGATAGAGCAAAACACCATTTGGTCGGTATTATATTTTTCACTAATAAAACTCTTAATATCTTTATTATCTAAAGCTTTTAAACTTTTTTTAGTTCCCAAAATATTTCTGCCAAGAGAATGCTTAGGATATATTAAATCTTCAAAATCATCAAATATCATTTCAGCAGGGCTATCTTTATATGAGTTTATCTCGTCAATTATAACCTCTTTCTCCTTTTCAATCTCTTTACTTGGGAAAGTTGAATTAAAAATAATATCATTAATTAGTTCTATTGCTCGTTCATAAAATTCGTGTAAAAAACTTGAGGTTATGCATGTTTCTTCTTTGGTTGTATAAGCATCTATTTCACCTCCAACATCCTCCATACGACTAAGAACATGAAATGCTCTACGTTTTTTTGTTCCTTTAAACAACATGTGTTCAGTAAGATGAGCTATACCGTGTTGTGATACTGACTCATCACGTGTACCTGCGTTTATAATCAAACCACAATGTCCAACATCCGATTCAACAAACTTATGAACCACTCTAATCCCGTTATCTAATACCGCTGTTTTATACACAATTTTTTTTTACAAAAATAATTCATTATTAGAATAATACCAATATAATCACAAAACACCCTATATAAATTAATTATTTTACACTTATGCATCGTTAACAAACATTGCCGTAAGCATTGCTATGTCAATATTTTCGCCTTACATAAGCAAAAAATAATTAAAACATCCAAGAGGGCATTTTGCAATTAAATTGATTCAAATAAGCAATTTATAGCAATTCTTCAAAATAATACTCTTTTTCAATAAAACATTTGGCTTTGGACCACAATCTAGTTTTAGAGTTACTAAAAAAGCAATACTTGTGAGCAAAAGATTTGTTCCACCCTTACTCCTTTGAGTTTATAATCAAGAATAGGAAAATACTTAACGTGCTGAATACAGAACCTTATGCAAGGCGTTATCATTGCTTATTAATGATGAATGATTAATAAGTGATTAGTATATAATTGATTAATGTTTTTTATTATGTATTAAGAAAAAACACAAAAAGAATATAAGGTTTACTCTAAACCCTAAAAAACGCAAGTTTTTAGAAAAACTCTTCAAAAAATTATTAAATTTGTCAAGTTTAGAAATTTTAAAACTAAATTTTATGAAAACGCTAAATCATGCAAAATTAACATTAGCTTTATTTTTAACTTTCATTTTTTTATTTTCTCCCTTTAAGTCTTTTACTCAATTTTGCATTCAAGGTAAGTTCCCTCCATTAGCAGGTCAACAAGTAAAATTAATTGGTTTTCAAGATTTTGATATTTACACCATTGATAGCACCAAAGTATCTGCACAAGGCGATTTTTCCATAAATTACTCCCATAAAGACGTAGGCATGGGCTATTTAACTGCTGCAGATGATAAAGCATATTTTGTAGTTTTAGATAAAGAAGATATTAAACTAAAAGGTGAAGTTCTTAGTATCGTCCAAAGTGTTTCTATCGAATCAGGAACAGAAAATCAATTGTTTGCACAATATGCCAAAGAACATCCAAAACGAGAACAAGCACTAAGTGCTTGGATTTATTTAAAGAAAATATATAATACAGACTCTCTGTTTATCAACAAAAAAAAACCACATAAAAATATAAATAAGGAAATACAACGAATAAAACAAGAAGATATTATTTTTTTAAAAAAGCTAGACTCTAAATCATATATTTCTTGGTTTTTACCTACTCGTAAATTAGTAAGTTCAGTTGCTAGCATTGCCCAATATCGAACCGATGAAATTCCAGCTACTATAAATGCCTTTAGAGATATAGACTATAACGATGCACGACTATATAAAAGTGGATTACTAAAAGACCTTATAGACAGTCATGTTTGGTTAATAGAAAACATGGGACAACCATTAGATACTGTTTATGTAGAACTAGGAATTTCGATTGACAGCATATTAACAAACCTTAAAAATGACGAAGAAAAGTTCAATCAAATTTCTAAATATCTATTCGATTTACTAGAAAAACATAGTTTATTTAAAGCAGCAGAGCATCTTTCAATTGCAGTTTTAACACAATACTCTAATATAGCTGATAATACTTTTGCTAAAGAACTAGAAAAATACAGAAAAGTAAAAAATGGGAATATTGCTCCTGACATAGACTTTACTGGCGACATATTAAAAAACGGGGCATCAATAAAAACACCTACAAAATTATCAGAGATACAATCCTCGTACAAAGTAGTAATTTTTGGAGCTAGCTGGGGCTCCACTACGGCCAAAGAATTAAGCCAAATAATACCTCTATATCAAAAATGGAAATCGCAAAACGTAGAAGTTGTTTTTATTTCATTAGATACTGATAAAGCACTATTTAAAAAATTTAGTAATGTTTTCCCATTTATAAGCATCTGCGATTACAAAAAATGGAAAAACAAAGCCGTTCAAGACTATTATATATATACTGAACCTACAATATTTCTATTAGATAATGATCATAAAATTATTTTAAAACCAAAATCTATTAGTCAACTAAACAATTGGATAGATTGGTATTTAATCCAAAAAAACAAATAATGTACAAATAAAAAAACACCTATATTTATAATCCTCAAAAATAATTAATAGATATGCAAGATTTTACAAATATTTTCCCAAAAATTGATAATGTGCCTACTGAATTTCACTGTAATTTTCCTATAATCCAAAGTGAATACCTATTAAACGGTAAAATTAAAAAATGGAAGGGTAAATCTAGCCAAGTATTCTCACCTGTATTTTTAAACAACGCTAGCGAATACAATAACTTTATCGGGTCTTATCCAATGATGGGAGAAGAGCAGGCTTATGAAGCCTTAGACGCAGCAGTTAATGCCTACAATAACGGAAATGGTGAATGGCCTGCAATGCGTATTGAGGATAGAATAAACAAAATAAAAAAGTTTGTTATTCTAATGAAAGAGCAGCGAAAAGAAGTAATAAATCTGCTTATGTGGGAAATTGGTAAATCATACAAAGACTCGGCAAAAGAATTTGACAGAACAATTGAGTATATTTACGATACAATTGATGAGCTTAAAAACATAGATAGAGATGCATCTAAATTCACTATTTCTCAGGGAATTATTGCACAAATACGAAGAGCTCCATTAGGCGTAGTTTTATGTATGGGACCATTTAATTATCCGCTTAACGAAACATTTGCAACTTTAATCCCAGCTTTAATAATGGGAAATACAATAATTTTTAAACCACCAAGATTTGGAGTTCTCTTACATTATCCCCTTCTAAAAGCTTTTCAAAAATCATTCCCAAAGGGCGTTGTAAATACAGTATATGGACAAGGCGAACAAGTAATTACTCCACTAATGAAATCGGGAAAGATTGATGTGCTAGCATTTATTGGTACAAGTCGAGTGGCAGATATACTAAAAACTCAACACCCAAAACCACACAGATTAAAAAGCATCTTGGGACTTGAAGCAAAAAATCCTGCTATAATCCTCGAAGATGCAGACATTGAGGCAACTGTAAAAGAATGTGTATTAGGTGCGTTATCTTATAATGGTCAAAGATGTACAGCATTAAAAATATTGTTCGTACATGAAAAAATTGCAGATGATTTTTTAGAAGAACTCTCAAATGAAGTTGAGAAACTAGTCTCGGGGATGCCATGGGATACTGATGTTGATATAACTCCCCTACCCGAAACTGGCAAAACAGAATATCTGACCAAGCTCATAAAAGATGCCGAAAAAAATGGTGCAAAAGTAATAAATCCTAGAGGAGGTAAATTTAACAAATCCTTCTTTTTTCCTGCGATTTTATATAATGTCAATGAAAAAATGAGAGTTTATCACGAAGAGCAATTTGGACCAATAATCCCAGTAGTAAAATACAAAGACATACAAGAGCCACTTAATTATGTTATTAACTCAAATTTTGGACAACAAGCAAGTATATTTGGCAAAGACACAAATCAAATAAGCAAACTAATTGATACTCTTGTTAATCAAGTTTGTAGGGTAAACATAAACTCACAATGCCAACGAGGACCAGATAATTTCCCATTTACTGGACGCAAAGACTCGGCTGAAGGAACATTATCGACACACGATGCATTACGTGCCTTTTCGATTAGAACATTATGCGCAGCCAAAGAAAATGAAAAAAATAAAGATATAATTCGAGATATTTTACGAAATGAAAAATCTGACTTTTTATCAACTGATTTTATTTTGTAAAACTAAAATTTATCTAGCACATATTTAGTGTCCGCAAGAAAACTACTGCTTTTTGTGTCTTTGACCTGCTTGTCGGCAGACAGGTAAGAAAGCGTCAAAGACAAGGCTTTATTCACAAAAATTTATTATTTTAATGGTGTTCATGAGCTCCTTTCAGTCGGTTCGAAGTTTCTGAAACTAAGGAGTTTACTTTTCGT
>JAQUBO010000331.1 GCA_028686735.1 Bacteroidales bacterium | reverse complement strand
GGCATGAATATGAGGAGCTACCTTGATATTGGAAAATCCTTTTAGACTGTTTAATAGTATTTTCAAGTAAAATTCATAAGAAGCAAATGAAATCTTATGGTTTTTAGGGGATAGACTTATAAAAAAAGTAGCTTTTAGCCCTTTATCTTTCAATAAAGATGCAATTGCTAGTGGTGCTAAACAAATAGAAGCAAATAAATTGTTGTTCCGACTATATTTGGCTACAACAGTCTCTATGTCAAAAGTTAAATAAAGACTTTTCATTCTTTAAATATGTGTTGATTAATTATACTCCAGGCTACATCTTCTGAATACTCTTTGCTTTTAGCAAAAGCGTTTAATTTTAATTCGGATATTGAATCAATGTTTTCCATCAGATTTTGTATGATACCATATAGGTCATCAATTTTTTCGGGATCAAATAAGAATCCAGTTACACCATCAACTATAAATTCACTATTGTAACGAATATTAGAAGCAATTACAGGAATACCTGAAATATATGCATCAACAATAGCGCCAGGGAAACCTTCGCCTTTGTATAAAGTAGGGAAAACCATGCAATCATACTTTTCCAATGTACTATATATTTCACTTGGCTGTAGTACTCCCTTATAAGCGAATATTGGTATTTCCTTAATGTCATCTTCAAATGAATCGCCTTCATATTCATTGAGTGGACCATAGAAGTCTATTAATATTTTATCCGATCCTTTATTTTCAATAATTTTTTTCGATAATTGAATTAATAAATCTGTACCTTTAATTTTTTTAACCCGAGACATAAATACTAGTCTTAATAAACCATCAGGCTCCGTAATTGATGGTGAAAAGTTATTAATTCTAAAATTTGGGAACAAATAAACATTATTAAATGCATACCATTGTGACAGATTTACAATCATTTGAGATGTTTCAGAGAAAATTGCTGTTAATGATTTTAATGCTTTACGATGATAATATTTGTCTTTAAGAAATTCAGGTAGCCAGCCTCCAATAATAAAATAGTAAATATCTTTTCCGAACAACTTGCAAATAAAGTAGAGTATTGGAAAAAAATATTGCAGGTTTTTATTTGCCGGCAGGTAGAAGATTTTATGTGATTTTAGAATTAGCCAAAAGAGTTTAAATATCAAAATTTTTCTGGTGGCTAAATCAGCTGTATCAAAGAAATAAACATTATGAATAGAGTTTTTCTTGAGCAAGGATAATAAATTTCTTGTTTTAACAGTCTGTCCATCCAAACTGTTTTTTTTAAACCCAAAATTTCCAAATACTAGTAAATTCATTATTTTGTTTGCATTAGGAATTAATAAGTTCCAAATATTGTGGAAAAACTTTTTCAGCACTAAATAATGTCAGTGCCTTTTGACGATTTAACCTACCCATATTGGTTAATGTTTCATCATTGGAATTTAATAACCTTTTCAGGGCATCTCTAATTTCATCTATGCTCTTCGGATTGAATAAGAATCCTGTTATATTATCCTCTATTAGTAATGGTACATCGGAGACATTTGAAGCAATTATTGGCTTACCGCACGCCATACCTTCACAAACTGAATTAGGCAACCCTTCAAAAAAACTAAACAGCCCAATTGCATCAGCATTTTGAATCTCTTTTTCTATTAAATACGTTACTTCATGGAAATAAAAAATCTTAACTAATTTAAATTTATTGATTAATAGTATTGCTTCATTTAGTATATCATCTTTATGCATGCCCGGAGTTTTATCACCGTACCAATGAATTTCAATTTTACTCTGCTCCTCGATACTTAAAAGAGAAACAGCATTGATTAATCCCAGTATGTTTTTTAGTCTTCTGTAACTTGCTGGAACAACAATCCTGAGTTTACCTTGTTTTCTGTACTTAAATATAGGATCTGGCGAGAATCTATCAGTATCAATTATATTATAAATGACTTTACTCTTATCCTCAGGCAAATATCTATTCACTTTTCTTACCATTTCGATATTTGAATATGAATTTGCCACAACATAATCAGCAAATAAATGAAAAAATCTCATAAACTTGCTCTTGAAGGAATTTAGCATAGCGGGATTTGAACTTCGTTCACCAACAATTAACTGCCATTTCTTAAAAGGTAATGAGGCTATTTCAGCCAGAATTGATGGTGTCCTCAAAAATGCAATTACTGCATCCGGATGAAAACTTCGAATTTGCTTTCTAAACTTAATTATTCGAATGATGGGTTTTTTCTCTATAATGTAATCAATCGTAACACCAAGATTGGTTAAATATTCACTATAAAATTCCCGCTTATAATATGCCAAAATTGTTACTTTGTAGCCAATATTGATAAACCCTTCACAAAGATAAACCATTTGTCTCTGGGCTCCTCCAGAACCTAAATCTTCTATAAGAAACAATATAGTTTTATTAGACAAAAATCTATTCATTGCTTAAACCTTCTTTGATAAATGGGGCTGTAAGTATTCTTTACATCATGATATGCATCATTAGAAATTGATATTGAATAAATGAAGAGCATCCAAAATATCTTAACATTTAGAGCCTGCCCAGAAACATTAATAAAAAAGATAGCCATAATAAATATTAATGGTAAAAGGATACCTCTGGCCAGATATGATTTAAAGGAGTAAATGCCTAGTTTCCAAAAAAACAATAAATATGTAAAGAGACCTATAAGACCACTATAAGCCAGCACTTCAATGAAAACATTATGAGGGCTTACAAATCTTGAAAACACCCGATACGAATAATCAATATAGCCTGAAATACCCATGCCGATAAATAAATTATCAAGCAATTCGGGTAATATAATTTCCCATATTTTATCTCGGCCGCTGATATTTTGATCTTGTAGAGTAGTCAACAGGCGTAATCTCAAGACATCAAATTGTAAAAGATAGTCAATTAAAAAGTATATAATTATTGCACCAATCAATAAAACGAATATTCTACTTGAAGACCTATTGGTTCTTCTCAATACAAAGAATACAATCAATGATATCATCAATGTAAGGAAAGTAACGCGCGAACCTGTAAGGGCAATCATATTTATTAGTGGCAAAATGAAAGGTAATTGCCAAAACTTTTGAATTCTGGATTTGTCTTTGCTAAATAG
>JAQUBO010000330.1 GCA_028686735.1 Bacteroidales bacterium | reverse complement strand
AGAAATTATAAGCGAAATAAGCGAATTGATAGATTTCATGCCTAATAGTTATTAAGTCGGCTTCAGAATACTTGGAGGCATGAGGACCGAGCGATTTCTGAAGCTTAGCGATGTCTAACATATCTGTACGGATATGTTTTTCTAAAAGGAAAAAATTAAAGACGATTTTTTTACTATCTTTCTTTAAAGAGGCGATAATTTACCTCTCCGACATAATCGGATTTATAATGCTTATCAAGCAATAACTCCGGGGGCGATTTCAAACTATTAAGATACGTTCTTATTTTCTGCCCGGTAATAATTATTTCCGGGCGTTTGAGCTGACGAGAATAAAAAACTTTTTTCTTGCCTTTAAGTCGGCCGTCAAATAGCTCTTTAGCAATGTATTTAGCTACATAGAGACCAACCCGAGAAACATGACGAATATTATTAATGTTAACAAAGCCATATCGCCAAAGATCAGCTAGCTGACTATTAGCTGTATAAGGGAGATTAGATAAAACATGATAATGAATATTTCCGCCATGCTCTTTTCTGACCTTTGAGCGGTAATAATAATCGCTTTGAAATTCAGGAACGGCTAGATAAAGCAGACTCGGATAATAGCGTTTTAATCTTTTAATAAAATTAGAGAAGATTAAATTACATTTACTAATATCGGTAAATGAGCCGGTCTCCGATTTCTTGTCGTCAAAGGTTAGAGTTATAAAAACCTTTAACTCTGGGCTTGAATTAACGAGGCGGACAATATTAGCCCTAGTTCTTCTTAAAGAAAAATCACTTTTCATCCTTTTGTCTAGCTCGTTTTCTTCTGGTTTCTCTTTTTTAGCTTTTTTTCGTTTCTTTCTCTTGTGGTTTATTCTTATCGCTTGCTCATAAGAATAGATCTCTAATAAATCCCCCGATTTAATTAGTTTTTGCCGATAAGCTAATGGTTTGCATTCCATATGCTTACGGCGTTAAGTGTGCCTATAGTCAAGTTAATAGGCACACGTTTGGTTTCTAAAATCTCATTTACCAGCCGTCTTTGTTTCCTTTTTTGACTACCCAGAGGGATGCCGCCAAAAAAAGGAAAACCACTAGTATCGGCTGGTCAAACTTTTAAAAGAACTTTGGGAACGGGCACAGTAAGGCTGATAATTGGTGCTTGGCCAGTTGCTCCAGTAGTCAGGCTTATTGCGGTTTGCCAATAAAAAAACACAAGTCATATACCCGAATATATGCTTGTGTTATTTATGAGTTGGCAAAGAAATAGACTTTGCTCATGCTCATTATTTGAAGACTGCGTTTTTAAATATATGTCTGTAATCTGACTAGCCGTAGCTAGGCTTGTCTCCCCGCTATTATATTGTATTTATGTTTATATAAGTCTATGAAGATATTATATACCGAAAGAAAACCGAATGCAAGGGTAATTAGTTTATTTGCTTATCTTTAGTTATTTTTTGCTCTTTTAGGTGTTTTATGATAATTTTAAGTAAAGATTAAAAATTAAAAATAGATTTAAATTAACATTACATGGAAAATGGTAAACCAGAAATAGAAATACAACATTATAATTATTTAGATGGATTAAGAGGGGTGGCAGCGTTATTAGTTTTATTTGTTCATATGCCACAAATAGTAGACTTGTTTAATGGTGGTGGTTTTGGTTTTGGGGCGCACGGAGTTCAACTATTTTATATTTTAAGTGCCTTGACTTTGTTTTTAAGCTCATCGCAAAGATTTGCATCAGAGGATAAGGCATCTCTTAAATTTTTTATACGTCGTTTTTTCAGAATTGCTCCATTATTTTATATTGCTGTTATTCTTTCTTGGTTATCATGGGGGGGCGTTGATTACAGGCTACCTATTCAAGGAATTACTATAAATAATATAATTTCTCATTTTTTATTTCTTTTTGGCTTCAATAAATACTGGATAAATAGTGTCGTTGGTGTTGAATGGTCAGTTTTTTGCGAAGTTTTTTTCTATCTTTCTTTACCATTATTATTTAAGTATATTAAAGATAAAAAAACGGCTATTAAATTAGCCGTGATTTCCATGTTTATATCTTTTATTTTTAAATATTTTATTCAATATTATTTTCCTAACGATTCTTTATTGTATGAGTGGTCCTCACTTTTTATATTAAGTAATTACTTTTACTTTATATTTGGAGTTATTTTATATTTTTTATTCAAGGACAACAAATATTATAATAATAAAACATTAACCATTGGTTGGATATTTTTTATTATTTCAATTGGAATAATATTAATTGTTAAACCAGCTCACTTTGGAGCGTTATTATCATCTATTCCTCTAGCATTGCTTGTTTTTTTAATGAAATATGATTTTCCTTTAGCTTATATTTTTAATAATAAAATAACTAGATTTATTGGAAAAATAAGCTACTCAATGTATTTAGTTCACTACATGGCATTAGGTTTGTTTGCTAAATTAATCATAGACCCTAATTTAATATTTTTTAATCAAAATATTTTTATGAGAGTTTTTGGTGTTTTTAGTGCACTACTTTTTGTTGTAATAGCGTCTAGAATCTCTTATGAAATAATTGAAAAACCAGGCATAAATTTTGGAAGAAATCTAATCAAAAAAATATCAGCAAACAAACAAGCTATTTAAAATTTCCGCCCACTTCTCAATTTCCCCAACAATCTCAATTAAATTTTTTGAAATATCAGACTTTAAGACTACGGAAATAAAAAAAGTCTGCGTTAGCAGGCTTTTTTTGTTTCCGTCATGGTCGAGTTAGGGAATCGAACAGGTTGGAAGCGAGACGCGAGCGACGGCGGAAGCCGGAACGAGCGAACGAGCGTCGGACGACTTGCCGGGGGCAAGTCGAACGCCAACCCAGGACAAGTGAGCCCGCCGCTTGCCGGCGGCGGGCGAGGGCGATAATTCCCCTAGGGACTACGGAAAACAAAAGACGTATCGCAAGATACGTCTTTTATTTTACGACAGCCGCAAGGCTGGGGGAATCGAACTAGTTGGGAATGAGTCAAATCCGAGCCGCTATTTCGAGCGGCGAGGATGCAGACGAATGTCGGACGAATACCCGGGGGATATTCGGACGCCAACCCTGGATAAGTGAGCTTTTCGGAAGAAAAGCGAGCGCGATAATTCCCCTA
>JAQUBO010000329.1:1208-3156 GCA_028686735.1 Bacteroidales bacterium | reverse complement strand
CCTCCTAAACAATATTGTGTTCATATTATAAAGATTCATGTAAGGAAATTACAGGAATTTTTGTGGTATTTTTCGTTAATTGCGACTGAAAATTCAAGGAAATTTGGTATTGACAAGCCTCATGACTGCTGATAGACTGTTAAAGTGCCAAAAGACATAACTCACTGATTTATCAACTAATTTTTATGCTTCGTTAGCTCAGTTGGTAGAGCACCTGACTCTTAATCAGGGTGTCCGGGGTTCGAACCCCCGACGGAGTACCAAAAAAAACACTCCCGCTTTTTGCGGGGGTGCTTTTTTGTTGTATTTATTCTAAAGAGGGGGTTCGAACCCGCAAGGGCATGTTGCGTTAGAAAAGCATCGCGGATGCTTTTTAGCGGCATGGTCCGAGCTTCTCACATAAGCGCAGGACGGCATATTTTACGCTTAATGTTCTTATGGGTAAAAGATGCTAAACCCCCGACGGAGTACCAAGAAAGAAATACAGTACCGCAAGGTGCTGTATTTCTTTCTATTTATTCTAAAGAGGGGGTTCGAACCCGCAAGGGCATGTTGCGTTAGAAAAAGTATCGCGGATGCTTTTTAGCGGCATGGTCCTGGCTTCTCGCATAAGCGCAGGACGGCATATTTTACGCTTTATGTTCTTATGGATAAAAGATGCTAAACCCCCGATGTAATACCGATAAAAAAATACAGTACAAAAGTGCTGTATTTTTTGGATATTTTCATCGCGAGTGGTACAAGATGCATTTTGGTTGCGTTTCCCTCAATGGGAAATGCTAATTCGTTTTTTTCGGCTCTGTTCCGGTCCCGGTATATGTACCACCGTTGGTATAATAGCCGGTACAGTTGATCACGCCGTTATTCTCGATGGTTCCACCCGCGTCATTATTCAGGCTTCCGCCGTTGGAGGTAACGGTAACGGTGCCGGCGTTGGTTAACACCGCATGGTTATATAATCCGCCGCCGCGGTCCATCTCTACCTTACCGCCTTTTTCAACCGTAAATTGATTATAATTATTGAATTCCGTCATATACACACCGATAAATCCGCCGGCTCCGACGATCACACTGCCGTGATTGTCTAATATAGCTCCGCCCAGAGTGATATAGGCCTTCACGGTCATGATAGCACTGTTTGTAACTGACAGCTCTATGATCGTCAGTGGCTTGGTGACGGTAATATCCTCGGTAATATCAAAGGCTTGCGCAAATTCAATCTCCGTCGACTTCGCATCAGCCATAGCGCTCTTTAAATCCGCCATGCTCTTAACCATAGCAATGCCATCCTTGATTTCATAGGCAGCGGCCTGCGTCACGGAGGAAGTTTGCATTACAGCCTGCTTGGCCGTGTCATATTTCTCAGATGTGAAAACGACGGTACTAATCAACTTTCCCGATAAGGTCTGGCTGCTGTCTTTCAGTTTGGCCTCAAGAGCCGCCCAGGACACGAGTGCAACATCGGCCCGCTGAAAATTCGAAGTATCTGCGCCATCAGGCAAAATGCCTGCAGATTTGGCAAAAGTATCAACCTGATTCCATGTAAAATCCCCTGCCGAATCATCATAGCCTAATGCACGAAGCACAAAGGTTAAGTACATATCCGCGTTCGCATTTCCAGAGCCGAACTCAGTGGCGGAAATGCCCTTGGTCAAGCCGTTTTGTTAAGCGTATCCCACATATTTATCCGCCCATGACGGAACGTCAGTAAAGGGATGTGAGAAGCTTCCGTTTAAAGCTTCTGCTTCCTTTCCGAGTACACGGATCAGCATCACCAGTGATTCAGTCCGGGTTGGTGCTCTATTGAGATCAAAATTGGTATCGGAGACTCCTTTGAACAGCCCAAGCTGTTTTAAAGCCGCAGCCTTTGTCTCTGCATTCGCAGTGTCTGCCGAATATACTGGCGTAAACATCGTCAGGCACATGGCCAGCATTAGAATTAATGAAA
>JAQUBO010000329.1:0-1198 GCA_028686735.1 Bacteroidales bacterium | reverse complement strand
TTTCATATCATCGCTCTCCTTTTTGATATTAAGAAAATAACATTTATAAAATTGTAACCATTATAAAAATAAAAAAGGTGTGCTTGCTGCACACCTTTTGAAAAATTATGTCGGAATTATTTTACGGTTTGGCTTATTCTGTCCGTATTTGCAAGTATGACCGCGATATCTCCAAAGGTGAGATCAGCAGGACGGTTCATACCCTCCAGGATACCGGTCTTTTCAGCAAAGTCCATTGCAACTCGTACACCGGGGTAAACACCGTTATCGTCTTTCAGGCTTGAATAATCGGTAACCACATCAGGCCAGAAGATCTTGACGGCAGTATAAGTTATAATTTCTTTGGGAACGGTTGTTTCTTCCGGAAAGCCCCAGGGAAAGAAATTGCTTTCGCTTTCATGGGGATATGGCGGATCTTCCGGCGGTAATGCATAAGCATACTCCTGATTATATCCGAATGCTTCCACTAAAAGTTTACGGACATATCCCATGTCTGCAATATCGTCGCTGACGGTAAACAAATCCGTCTCATATTTCTCGTTCAGGTATTGTACCGATTCCCGGACCAGATCCTCCGATGTGATATAAGCGGGAATATGGTCGCTCGTGAAAATCTCACGAGAATTATAGTTATGCCAGCAAATAATCGCTGCAACACAAAGTACCGCAATAAGCACTCCCGCAATAGCAAGAAGCACCCTGTTTCGCTTCTGTGTTTTGGGATATGCCCTCAGTAATGCCTTCTTCACCGCTTGGGTGTCAGCAAATCGATCCTTTGGCGCAAAAGCCGTACATTTACGAATAACTCTATAAAGCTGCCTGTTTTTTATCATTTTTACGGCAAAACCGGAATCGGTTCTCCCAGTAAGCATACAGCAAAGCACCACACCGAGGGAATAGATGTCGGATCGGCAATCGGTTTGAGAAAACCCATATTGCTCAGGGGGTGAAAATTCCTGAGTTCCGACAAATACCGTATCTGCCATCGCCTCTTTTTTATATACGCGGGAGATGCCAAAGTCAATCAGTTTAAACTTCCCATTATGATCTATTACAATATTTTGCGGCTTAATATCCCTGTGAATGATTGATGGGGTATGCCCATGTAAGTAAGTTAAGATATCACACAGCTGAACACCTATCGTTATAATATCCGATTCGGATAATTTGTTATCCAGAACAAGCTGGTTTAATGTAA
>JAQUBO010000108.1:2365-13299 GCA_028686735.1 Bacteroidales bacterium | reverse complement strand
TATTATCCACAATAGGAGGATAAACTACGGGAGGGTACTCAGCCAGACCTATATGTTCAAGTAAAACCTGAGCTTGTGCGCATTCAATCAATAAGGTATCACTTGCAATATTAAATAAAAACTCAGAATTTGCAGAAATTATACTATCCGAAAACTCAGTATTTCTTTCTGTATTAATTGCCACAGCCTGTAATTTAATATAGTTTTCAAGTTCTGTTTTTTTATCAATATTCATTATTTGTGCCATTGTATGCAGGTTATTTAAAATTTCATCAGCTTTATGATAATTAGCATCTGTAAGAGCAAATCGCAGAGCCATCTTATTATCAATTACGCTATTCTGAGATACCAGAAATTCAATAAGCTGTGCATTTAGTTCACTGTCATTTTCAAAAGCTATATATTTTACAAGTTCAGAAATGTTCTTTCGTTTTTCATTTCTAAGATTCCCAATTTCAGCTTCTTTTATCTCTCTTGAGTTTTTACCTTCCTGATATTGAAGCAATATTGCACGTAAGTTTGCATCCACATCAGTCATTTCATCAATATGGTCTTTTCCTTTTTGTGGCAACGGAGAGTTGTTTATTAATGCAATAGTTTTAGCAGCATCAGGAGCCATAGTATTTTGCATTAATTCAAGAACAACTTCATCGCTTAGCATCCCGTCAAGATTAAGACTCTGCATTACTTCATTATAATTTGCATTATTCATTGTTGCTGCCTTTGCCTGCAATAACAGTGTATTGCCATTATCAACAAGTTGCTGTAATTCAGTTTGTTTATCAGCAATCACAAACGAAATACTGTCGTCAAATTCTGCATATTGCTCAAATAATGAACCTGAAGTTGATTTTGTAGTAGATTTTGCTCCAAGATTATCGGGGCAGGCAATGTTTTCGATAAAGTTTTGGTAAATATCAACATACGTATAAACCTTTAATGGAGTATGTTTGTCTGGGATACACAAAATATCATTATGATGATGATAATCGTAATAATTTATGTCTAAACTTGGGTTGCTTGTGCTTACAATAAATTCGCTTTCCAAACTTGTAGATGTCGGGGTATAAAACCTATTTCCTGCAAGGGCAGAAGAACCACCGTTTGGTGAGCCCTGATTTTTTTGCATATTACCTGTAACAGAAATTGCATAATTAAAATGGTCAAAATCGTTGCATTTCATTTCAAGACCGGTTTCACCAGGATTAACACCAAGATCAAAGTTACTATTTTTCAAATTTGCAATAGCTGGGTATGTAACGCTGTCGAAGTCGTTTTTGTATAGTAGGTTGTAGTTTTCGCCGGAGTTGCGGATGTAAGCGCCGAAGATTCCATTTTTTATAGTATTTAGTTTTACGGAGTACTGATCGCAGGCATCAAGGTAAACTCCACTCGACTGAACAAAAATTGGGTACCACGCTATAAAAGAACTCTCAGAGTCAATATTGTTTTCAAAAATAAGAGGAGCAAGATGATTTCTTATATCAATAGCGAAGCAGTTGTCACTAAAATCAGAGTCAAATACAGATACCTGTCTTGAAGATACTGTTCCCGAATTTGCTTTAACTCCGTAGCAGAAACCTTTTATGCTGCTTTGATAACTACTGTAGGGTGCTATCTTTAATATACTGCTATAAGAATAAACTGCGTTACCACGAAGAGTAGGGTGTATAGAATTATCTGTGAAATCAAATTTATTTCCATATAATGCTATTCCGCCAGCAGAACCGTCTATATAGACCTGTGAGTTCTGATATCTGTCTGTTCCTGTAAGCCCTGTAGGATGTAATAAAGAGTCAATAATAAAACTATTGTAATTTACTGTTGATTTATTTGTTATGGGTCTAAATG
Organism: Bacteroidales bacterium; assembly: GCA_028686735.1. Lineage (GTDB taxonomy): Bacteria > Bacteroidota > Bacteroidia > Bacteroidales > ML635J-15 > Bact-19. Next base: position 11,448 of record JAQUBO010000108.1, on the reverse strand, counting down.
CAGGTGAGGTACCATAAGGCTCAAAATATAAAGAATACATGTTGTTTGCAAATATTGTATGTGTTGTATTAACAACAGCCCCTGATTGCAAATGCACTGCTTTTTGAGCATCATCAATTTCTGAGTTTCCAGAAATTATTATATATGATTGTTCCGTATAGTAAGATCCAATGCCAGATGCAGTAGAGAGTATTTGTTTTCTATTGTTGGAACCCAGAGCATTTATTCCATTCCATTTTTGAGGACATCCCGATTCAATTGTAGAATTATTTAAAATAATTTTTCCTTTCCTGTTAACTAACCATTTTGTATCAGAAATATCACTATATGAATCATAAGCAGTATAAATAATACAATCTTTAAATGTAAGAGAAGCTAAACTTTCAACTTCTATTCCATCAACTGCAATAATCTGCCCACCATATACGGGATATGTTCCTGTAGTTATTGTACCCGATAAAACAAGATCCCAAGCTTCTACCACACTAGCTGTAAACGAATTAACACTACTAAATGCATTCCAGTAATATACTGCAAATGTTCCAGTACCAAGATTACCAATATTTAATGTATCGTTTACTGTACCGTCATATACAATTGTATCGTTTGCTGATGCAAAGAAAACTGGATAAATGTCTTGTTCGGTACTAATGTTGAATACTTGTAATGCTCCGTTGCCATAACCTGCAGCAAGACATTTAGTTGGTTTTACTATTGTATCAAAGTAAATTGTGTCGTGGAAATTTGGAATGGAGTCGAATATATTTACAAATAGTGTCCCACACCCATAATTTGACGGGAATAGTTGAAAATACGGAATGGTATCTGATGTGCCAGGGCATTCGTTAAGATTACCTGTTACCTGATAAACTGCAGGCTGTACAGTGTCCTGTATAACAGAAAATTCGCACTGTCCATAGCATAAGTGTACTGGTCCAAGACCATTATCAATAATCTCATAAGGTAAAGATTCTCCCCAAACGTTTATTGTACTTGTAAATAACGGATCACCCTCAGAGTCACTGTAGTATTCCACATCAACAGAATATTCTAAAGAATCCAGTTCAATTATAATTATGGTGTCTGTCATAAAACAACCCTGCTCATCTGTATGATGCAATACGTAAGTTCCACCAGGGAGATTGTCAAAACAGCCGTTGTTTTCGGGAATTGAGTCGTTTGATTCGTTTGTCAGCCAGTTTGAAGTATAATAAAGGTTACTTACTTCAGGCCAAGACCAGTTTGTTGTAATGCTTCCCGTATTTTCAACCCATGAACACATTGGTTGTTGTACGATTGGTTCGTCATAATAGTAATACAAACCAAGTGCATAGTAATTACAACCGAATTCATCAATAGCAATATACCTGTATATACCTTCATTTGTAAGGTTGTAAATGTCTTCTTGATTGAATATTGTATCTCCACCTGGGATTAGCCAATACTGTTCGGAAATACTATCTGTTGCAGTAACTGTAAGATCCATCCAACCATTAGTTTCCCCACATGGTTGGGTTGCATAAATATCAAGGTTTATATCAGAATTTATCACAGACGGAATTTCAATACTATCAATTATCTGGCATCCGTTTGCATCAGTCACAGTTAGGTATATTGTTCCGTAATCAGATGAAACCTCTGTAAACAAATTATCAGATCCCCAAAATGGTATCGGTTGCTGATACCCTCCCCACTGATATGTAAACGCAGGAGTACCGCCTTCTACTATTCCCACAAGATTAACATTGTTATCATTTGAACAGTAATTTTCGCCTGAGATATAAAAGTCAATTGATGGGTAGTTGTCTGCCATTGTTAGTGTTGTATCGAGTTCGCAACCAAAACTGTCTGTAACAGAAAAAGTAAAATTACCATAAGGCAAACCTGCAATTGTAATACTGTCTTCAGTAATAGTTTGGGTAACAGAATTATAAGTAACATCATACGGAGAGTGCCCTCCTGAGAAATAAACTGTTATAGTTGAGGTATCTTGTGGACAAAAAGTAGAAATAACAGTATTATCAACTAATAATTCACTGAATGTTTCAAATTCACCTTGGTATAAACAATATTCGTCGCTTACTGAATAGGTATGCATTCCTGGGAATAATCCTGTATAAAGTGCATTTGTACTATCTGATACTGGATAATTATTACCGTCAATATCTGCATAATAGTTTGTCTCTGCATTACCTGTAATATTTATCTGAACTTGCCCTGAAACTGGAAGTGAACAATCCGAGGTACTAATTACATCATAACCAAAGCCTGTAACATAAATATTAAGAGTATCCCATGATTCACATCCAAACTGGTTGGTTACATACAAAGTCAGACTCATCGTATTTCCTACATAAGAGCTATAATCTTCGCCTGTAATTATTACGTCAGTATTTTGTTCAAAGATAGGGAATGGTGTACCGTTTAAAGACCAATGGTAAGTGCTTATTCCTGAACTACATGAATATATGTATGATTGACCGTCATTACAAATAGTGTCATTGCCTGTAATATCTGCATTTACTCCATTTAATATGACAATGTCAGTAAGGCTGTCAGTACAACCTGTTTGCGAAAGGGTAATAGTACATGTATCAGAATAAGGCAGGGAACTGAGATTACCAGGAGTATAACCAGAAAACTGGTATGAATTAACACCATTATCAAGTGTCCATGTAAAGGAGCTATCTTCTCCGTGGCTTAGATTCAATATTTCTAACTCATCACAATTAGATGAACAAATTGTAAAATCCAAGTCACAAGTATCGGGTTTGGCATCTACAAAATTTGGTAGGTAGAGATTATTTTTAATAAATTCATTTGAAGGATAATTAATAAAATCGCCAAAAACTCCACATTCGTTATCTGTCGGGTCAAATGTAGCCGCATTCTCGGGATTCATTATTATTCCCATATACTTTGAATATGCTTCAACATCAGAATAGCGTGAGAAATAAATCCTATCATCAGGGCCTTCCTGTAAATAAAACATTGTTTTATAATATGTGTGATCATATAGACTGTTTGTTTCAAATATAATTTTGCCATAAAGATTACAAGCACACATATCAACAGCCTCAAGATCTACCTGCTTTATCCGGTAAAACATATTTAGAGAATCAATTAAGTTAGCTGACGAGGTATCTGTCAACTCAGTCATGTACATATATCTTGAATCGCTGCTAAATGCCACTTCGTAGAATTTTGCAAAAATATTTTCTATGTGACATTCTGTTTGAGGATTAAATTCTCCTGTCTGAGCATTAAAAATTAAGAACACGTTACTACCATAAGGAGAACAATACACTACATATTTACCATTAGGAGACATTTTTATAGTTGTCTCAAACTCGCTTTGTAGAGGTGCTGTTGAAGGAGATAATATTGCAGATGAAGTATTAATACTACCTGTATAAAGTGCAGTTAAGTCTATTTCCACAGAAATTGGGAAATAGTTTTCAGATGTTGTTGATTTTAACGAGCTTAAAAGCCAGTAGCCCGTTTCGTCTGGTTTTGGAGTTGCAGAAACTCCCATTGCATCCAACTCTAAATTAAGATTAGTTAAATCAGATGATGTTATTAGTTGTGTTTGTGAAGGTGCAAAACTAATATTATAAGAAGCATCTACTTCAATAAAACGATAATACAGATTGAAATTATTGTCAAGATATACCATCATATATTTACGAGTTCCTGCATTTTCACCAAAATCAAGTGCTATGATTCCTTTTGAGGCTTCAAAATTACCGTCCAACTGGGTACTTTGCATCTCATGATTCCGATTCCAGACATCACGTCCATTTGTGTAAAACAATAATTCTCCTGTTGGACTACAAACTGACACTTCTGCAGGTAATGCATGTATTTCTGTTTCTCCAAGTTGTCCTAATCCGCTTGTAAAATCAAGATTTGCCTTATAATCAAAATGCCAGTGAGCTCTATCAAGATTTTGGTCTATTGTATCGCAGTCAATTATCGTATAAATTCTTTCATAAGTTTGACTATATGTAGTTTCGGCTTCAACATTTAATATCAACTCATAAGTTCCTGCAGTTGTAAAATCAAAATCAACACAATAATTGTTGTCGCAAGGTGTAAAATCAATCTTTTCCAGTTCATAAATTAGCATGCTTGTTGTATTGTCATATACAGAAAGACTAAAATCTGTTGCTGTATTTACAAAGACTTCGATATTTGCCTCGCCTGTACATCTAATGTTTTCGGCAGGTCCTTCAATAGATGCATTTTCAATACAAGGTATTGGATTGCAATAAATGTCAAAATCTTCAGTATTTAAATATGGTAAATCTGTAAGATAAGTTTGTATTACTGCATGCATCCATTCTGCCTGTCCCTTTGTAAAGTGATTACGGCAACCATCAGAAGTGTAATTCATAATATTATGAACAGGGTCGTTATAGTCATCATCTGGACAAGTGTTTGACAATTCATTACAGTCCATATTTTGCCCAGCATGTGGTGGAGTGTCATATATGTAGTCTCCTACTCCACAACTGTCATTGCTATAAATCCCCCCCCAGGTATGATCAAGTCCGAAATAATGCCCTGCTTCATGTGGTGCAGTATATCCTTCATATCTAGTAATAGAATTATTTGATCCCACAATTACTCTTCTTAGTTTTATATAACTTATTGTACTTCCAAATGTAACTGAAGATGCAGACCCAGCAGCAGTGGGATTATTCAACAAATCAAAAATATAGAAACCCATAAACTCTTCCACTGGGAAGTAGGTTTGGTAAGGAAAAACAAAATCTTGACTGGGTACATCTGATACTACATCGAGAAACCCATCAGGCAGGTTTATATCTGATTCGCCCTGCACATTATAAGTAATTCCATAATATGTAATTCCTTGATCTGTACAAGCAAGACTTTGCAATGTGTTGTCTTCCAAACGGTAATTCATTGCAGGACAAAACTTAATTTTACAATTTGCTGCCTCTGGTTGATTTGATCGGATACCAGCATACACATCATTTAAAATCTGAATAACTTCGTTAATTTTTGCAGGTGGTAAATATTCATAAGGTGTTCCATTAAAAGAGGGAGGCACTATTACATGAAACACTACAGGAATAGTTATTTCATCTACCAAATCTAAATCAATTGTAGCAGCTATTGAAGCAATATTATTCACTATTTCATCAGATTTTAACATTTTTGCTGCTGTATTAACGGTTTCTCTATACTCTTTCATAAAAGCACAATCTGAAACAAGAGTTAGAGTACAAGTATCACCATAATCACTCCAGTTATCATCCGTTTTTGTTCGTACACAAACCTGCATAGGCAAATATTCAGGTAATCCTGAGTACTCTTGAAAATATAAAATTTGGTCAACGCTTGTGATAAGCCTGCTAAATGACAAATCGGTGTTGTAAAATACGAACTCGTACATGTCGGTGCTGTCAACAGTCTGTGCAATAAGAGGTCTGCCGAGTTGGACATTATTATTGCGTTGAGTTTCGATAAGGCTTGTTGTTTGAGCCTGTGTGTTATATCCCGTTGCTGCTGTAAGACAAATCAGCAAAAATAACATTAAGATGCCAGATTTTGTTTTCATGGTTAAAGAGGTTTATTTAATAATATGTTAATACATGATAAAAATTTTTAATTGATTGTAAATTAAATATTTATTAACAACACGCTATTAATAAGTTGTGGCAAAAAGCCTTGTATAATTCTCTATATATCAACACATTAAACAACAAGTCGTAAGATATAAAACTATTGTCTATTACTACCACTAAATATTAAAGTAAAAATAATAAATTTACCTCAATATTTAATAATATTATACGATAAAAATAACAAAATGTTTTAAAATACAGCTAATATTCACATTGTCAGCAACTTATGTTTAAAATACAGGTTTGTGAAAATGCAAACATCCTCAAAACTTTGCGTCTTAAAAAAACGGCAAAATAAAGTTAAAAATGTCAATACTTAAAAGTGTTTGACTGTTTAATTAGAGAAATCTTAATATTGTATTATTTTTTATCAATATATAGATTTTTTATTTCACTTATCGGTAAAGATTAATTATCTTTATGTTTTAATTTTAAAATTATAGAATTATGTTTAAACCAGAAGTATATAAGAAGCGAAGAGAAAATTTAAAAAAATCATTATCAAAGGGTGTTTATCTTATTATGGGAAATAATGAGACCCCAATGAATTATCCTGCTAACACTTATCATTTTAGACAGGATAGTAATTTTCTTTATTTTTACGGGCTTGATATTGCTGGCATGACAGCTATTATTGACCTTGATAATGATAAGGAAATTATTTTTGCTAACGATATCGATATTGATGATATTATTTGGATGGGACCTCAGCCAAGTGTAAAAGAGTTAGCTTCAAAGTGTTTAATAAAGGAAACACAGCCATTCTCAAAATTGGCAGAATATCTACAAAAATCAAAAAAAGCAGGTAAAAAAATTCACTTTTTACCGCCTTATAAACATGATAATATGATTTACCTCAATCAGGTTTTGGGCATTCCTTTTGAGAAAATGAAAGAAGAGGCATCCCTTGAATTTATTCTTGCTGTAGTTGCTTTGCGTAATGTGAAAGAGCAAGTTGAGATAGAGGAGATTGATAGAGCTTGTGATATTGGTTATCTGATGCATACAACTTCTATGAGGATGACAAAACCAGGTTTGTATGAAAGAGAAATTGCTGGTGTAATGGAAGGTGTTAGTTTATCTTATGGATCTGTGCCTTCGTTCCCAATAATATTGACGAAAAATGGTCAGACACTACATAATCATTATCATGGTAATAAATTACAAGCAGGCGACCTTATGTTACAAGACGCTGGAGCCCAAACGCCAATGTATTACGCATCTGATAATACGAGAACACTTCCTGTTGGCGGTAAATTTACTACAAAGCAAAAAGAAGTTTATGAAGTTGTACTAAACTCAATTAATGGGTCTATAAAACTAATGAAACCTGGAGTTAAATACTTAGATGTTCATTTAAGTGCTTCTGAGATTTTGGCAAGTGGACTTAAAGACCTAGGTTTGATGAAAGGTGATATTAAAGAAGCTGTTAAGCTGGGTGCTCACGCTTTATTTATGCCCCATGGTTTAGGACACATGATGGGGTTAGACGTGCACGATATGGAAGATCTTGGTCAAATTAACGTGGGATATGATAAAGAAACGCGTCCTAGCGATATTTTTGGAACAGCCTTCTTGAGAATGGGACGAGAGCTTAAATCTGGATATGTTCTAACAAATGAACCAGGCGTTTACTTTATCCCCGAGTTAATTGATATTTGGAAAAAAGAAGGTAAATTTACCGAATTTATAAATTATGACAAGCTTGAAGCATATCGTAATTTTGGTGGCATCAGGCTTGAAGACGATATTCTAATAACAGAAAATGGCAATAGAATATTAGGAGAAAAACGCATTCCGATTAGCGTTGAAGAAGTTGAGCGTTTCATGAAAGGATAATTGTAGTTTTTAAGTGTTTTGGATATTATAATAAAGATAGATATTTATGTTGCTAATATATGTACCAAGGCTTAGTTCTAGGATTGACTATGCAATTGAAGTGTGTTTTAAATATGCTTTTAAGTTAGATTATAAAATAACAACTGATATAGGTGAATTTGAAAAATCTAATTTACCGTGTTTGTGGTATGCTTCTGAAAAGGTCTCTGATAAACCGGGTATAATTGGCGATGCTATGATGTGGGATAAAAAACTGATAATAGATTCTCCTGGACGAACAACACTCGAAAAAGGTAAGGTCTTATTTCCAACTCAATCTGTATTACTACCAAATTTTGACCTGTTTGCTGCAAGTTTTTGGCACGTAACACGAATGGAAGAATATAATCATTATGCCATAAGTGCTGATACGCGTTTTCTGTCAGATAAAAGTATTGCACGTAAAACAGGAATTTTGCAAAAACCAATAGTTCATGTTTGGACAGAAATGTTTTTAAAAGTTCTAAAGCAACTTTATCCGGACTTGGAATACACAAAACCAGCATACAAATATGTGCCAACTGTTGACGTTGATAGTGCATTTATGTATAAATATCAAGGTTTTTTCACTAACCGCATAGGATTTATAAAAGACATTTGGCATAAAGACTTTAAGGCAGTAAAAAAGAGATTTAGAGTGATGATGGGAAAAGATGCTGACCCATGGTTTTGTTTCGATAAAATTGACGAATTGCATAAAAAATATGATTTGAAACCAAAATATTTTTTCTTGGTTGCGAAACATAGTAAGTTAGATAGAAATGTTTCGCCTTCGCGCGTAAGAGTTAAGGAGTTGATAGCAGATTTGGTCAAAAAGCATACAGTAGGTATTCATTATTCTTATAGAGGTAATAATAAACCTAAATTATGGAATAAAGAACTTAAGATTTTATCAAAACTTACTGGTCAGGAGATATTCTCGTCTCGTCAGCACTATTTATTTGTGCGATTTCCTTCAACTTATGAGCAATTAATGAATTTAGGAATGAAACGAGACTATTCTATGGTTTATCCAGATATGCCAGGTTTTAGAATGGGAGTAACAGTACCTGTTCCATTTTTTAATCTAACAACAAATAAGAAAACAGATTTTTGGCTTTATCCAACAATGATAATGGACAATAGTTTTACTAAATATCAGACTATGACCCACGATGAAGCAATTGAACATTGTACAGAAATTATAAACTACACAAAACAGTATGGTGGTACACTTGTAACACTTTGGCATAACGAGTCGCTTTCCGAATATGGAAAATGGGAAGGATGGAATACCGTGTATGAATCCATTTTAAAGATGGCTACAGAAGGATAGTCCACAGTTCTATTGTTCAACTGTTCTATTGTTCTATTGTTCAACTGTTCAACTGTTCAAAAACGTTTTGTCATTCAATAAACATAAACTCAATAAATTGCCTTCACTACCCCAGCCCCTGAAGGGGAGTGCCTTCGCTAATATAACTAACTATTATTTTTTGCTCTTACTTCTTTTGTTCGATTGTTCAACTGTTCAAAAACGTTTTGTCATTCAATAAACATAAACTCAATAAA
>JAQUBO010000108.1:0-2265 GCA_028686735.1 Bacteroidales bacterium | reverse complement strand
GGAGTGCCTTCGCTAATATAACTAACTATTATTTTTTGCTCTTACTTCTTTTGTTCGATTGTTCAACTGTTCAAAAACGTTTTGTCATTCAATAAACATAAACTCAATAAATTGCCTTCACTACCCCCAGCCCCTGAAGGGGAGTGCCTTCGCTAATATAACTAACTATTATTTTTTGCTCTTACTTCTTATGTTCAATTGTTCAATTGTTCTATTGTTCGATTGTTCAACTGTTCAAAAACGTTTTGTCATTCAATAAACATAAACTCAATAAATTGCCTTCACTACCCCCAGCCCCTGAAGGGGAGTGCCTTCGCTAATATAACTAACTATTATTTTTTGCTCTTACTTCTTTTGTTCGATTGTTCAACTGTTCAAAAACGTTTTGTCATTCAATAAACATAAACTCAATAAATTGCCTTCACTACCCCAGCCTCTGAAGGGGAGTGCCTTCGCTAATATAACTAACTATTATTTTTTGCTCTTACTTCTTATGTTCAACTGTTCAACTGTTCAACTGTTCAAAAACGTTTTGTCATTCAATAAACATAAACTCAATAAATTGCCTTCACTACCCCCCAGCCCCTGAAGGGGAGTGCCATCGCTAATATAACTAACTATTATTTTTTGCTCTTACTTCTTTTGTTCCACTGTTCAACTGTTCAACTGTTCTATTGTTCAATTGTTCAACTGTTCAACTGTTCAATCATCCCAGTAAATATTTTGGTCATTTTAGTTTCGGCTTGTGCGGCAACTTTTTGAACTTCTTCGTGAGTTACTTCAACAATTTTGCCAGGTACACCAAGATCGGTAATAATTGACATTGCAAAGCAGGGTACTCCCATTTGGCGTGCTATAATAGCTTCGGGAACAGTTGACATTCCAACAGTATCTGACCCAATTGCTCTAAAGAACTTATATTCGGCAGGGGTTTCAAAGGTAGGACCAGTAGTTGCGGTATAAACACCTTCTTGCACTTTTATTTCTAGTTTATTGGCTAGTTTTTTTGCCTTTTCGATAAGCGTTTTATCATAAACCTCACTCATGTCAGGGAAACGTGGACCAAACTCGTTTTCGTTTCTTCCAATTAATGGGTTTGGAACTAGACAAATATGGTCGTTGATGATCATTAAATCGCCAATTTCAAAACTAGGATTAACTCCACCACTGGCGTTTGAAATGAAAAGAGTTTTTATCCCGAGATACTTCATTACTCTAACAGGAAAAACCACTTTAGACATTTCGTATCCCTCATAATAATGGAAACGACCCTGCATAGCAACAACATTTTTGCCTCCAAGCTTTCCAAAAATCAGTTTTCCACTATGTCCTTCAACTGTACTCACAGGGAAATTGGGAATATCTTCGTATGAAATACTGCATTCAATATCAATATCTTTTACCAATCCACCAAGACCAGTACCAAGGATTATCCCTACTTCGGGGTCTGATTTAATATGCGTTTTTATATAATTTACTGTATCTTTTATTGTTTCTAACATAACTAAATATTTGGTTATCAAATTGTTGTTTATCCTCATCACTGCAAAGAAGCTTTACTTCAATAGGAATGCAATATACATATTTTTTTATCTCCTCACTAAATAAATCAATTGATTTTAATCTTATAGCATCTTTTTCAGTAACTAAAATGATTTTATCGTCAGGAATTTTATTAAATTCTCTTTCAATATTTGAAATATCACGTTTTTTAAAATTATGATGATCAGGATATCGCAGATGTTTGAGAGTTTTGCAATTTTCTGATAAGTAATCTGAAAAGCTTTTACTTCTTGCTATCCCCGAAAGAGCTAGAACGTTTAAATCTTTTAGTTTTTCTTTATTTATTGTTTGCTTACTATCCCCATATACAGGTATAATATCTAGATATTTAAAAGTTGAGAAAAATAGATATTGAAAAGGTCGGACATCTATTTCTTTGCTTAATATACGGCGTTCTATAGGTTTAAGGTCTTTTGGACATTTGCTGTAAATTATGATATCAGCTCGGTAGCTTGCTGCACGAGTTTCACGTAACATTCCAAGTGGGATTAAATAATCTTTGGCTATGGGATGGTTGTAATTATTTAATAAAATTTGAAGCCCTGGCTTTATTTTACGATGCTGAAAAGCATCATCAAGAATAATAAGATTTAAATCGGGATATAATTTTAAAAGTTCTTCCACTCCTTTTGTTCGACTTTCGCTAACTGCAACAATGGAGTCTGGGTGTTTGCGTTTTATTTGTAGTGGCTCATCGCCAGA
>JAQUBO010000006.1 GCA_028686735.1 Bacteroidales bacterium | reverse complement strand
AATCTAAAGGACGATATACATATTTGTTATCAAGGGCGGGATGCTATTCCCATGCTTTTCTTTTCTATTAAACTCTCAAAATTAATTTATTAATTTGTAAATACAATTATTTTGCAAACATACGAGGGCGGGGATGAATAACATAAATAACTAAAAAGGCTTTAGCCATGACAATAATAAAATTTACAAAGTCGTATGACATTAAAGTTCATAGCTAAAGCCAGACATAATTTTTATTAATGCCCCAGACCTAAAGGACAAGGTTATTAATAAAAATTTAACCCTACAATGAGGTATTCTAAACCAACACGCTGACTGTACACAATTGGCTTCGCCATGCTTCGGTTCTAATTATTTTGTTTTACTCACACTACTAATTATTTTAAAGAATGTACGTGAGCTGCTTCGCAGATTCAAAGCTAAAGCTAGATGCTATTTTATCAAACCTACGCTCAGTGCTATAAATACAGTTCAAAGCTATATTGTTAGAATAAATCTACAAAAAAGTGTAATAATTAATTTATTTTTGTAACAGAAATAATTAGCAATGTTCTAATGACGAACTTAGAAAAAAACTTTTATTTTTAAATTATAATTTCAATAAATAAATAAATAAAAACTCTCAATATTTTGACTCTCAAACTCTTATTAAAAAGCAAATAATATTTATCAACAATATCAAAAAAAACTGTTAATTTATTGTAAAACAGAGGCTTAAAAAACAAAAAAAATCATAATTAACTGATACACAATGTTGTAAATTATCAACACATTTTATAAATTTTGTTCATACTTGTAGAAAACTAATTATAAATTTCTCTTGCATATTAGAAAAGTAAATCTGATATAAAAGTTTTTATTAAAACCAAAAAACTTACTATTAATTTAATAATACTAATGAACAGTTTTATTAACCATTTTTAAATTAAATTAAGAAAAATAAATTTAATTAATACTTATAAACAAGTGTTAATTAAAAAAATAATTAGCTGATATTCAACCAAAACTTCTTACTTTTGTTGTTTATAAAAAGTAACAACTAATATATGCAAGCAAAATTTAATAAATTTAGAAAAAGTTTTACCGTTATTAACAGACTATTATAATAATCATATTTTTAAGTAAATTAATAAAACATTTATATTATTATGAATTATACAGATTTACAAAATTTTGGATTTTTAAAAATTGACCTCCCCAAAGATATAAATCTTAAAGAAGAAATAAATAAATTAAAGAAAGAAAAGAACGCAGTTATTCTTGGTCATTTTTACATTGATGGTGAATTGCAAGATATTTCTGATTATATTGGTGATAGTTTGCAGTTATCACAACAAGCTGCAAAAACAGATGCTGATATAATAGTTTTTCTTGGTGTTCATTTTATGGCCGAAACTGCAAAAATTCTCTCGCCGAATAAAAAAGTTATAGTTCCTGATCTTAAAGCGGGTTGTTCCTTAGCTGATTCATGTCCAGCTGATAAATTTGCTGAATTTATAAAGCAATATCCAGGATATACTGTTATTTCTTATGTTAATACAACTGCTGAAATTAAAGCTTTGACAGATATTGTTGTTACCTCGTCGAATGCAAAACAAATAGTTGATAGTTTACATAGAGATGAAAAAATAATTTTTGGTCCTGATAAAAATTTAGGAAACTATATAAATAGTATAACAGGCAGAAATATGGTTCTTTGGGATGGTGCTTGCCATGTTCATAAAGGTTTTGATTTGGAAGCTATTCTAAAACTTAAAGAACAAAACCCAGATGCAAAAATTATTGCTCATCCAGAATGTGAACAACCAGTTTTAATTGTATCAGAGCATGTTGGAAGTACTTCGAGTTTACTTAAATTTACTCAAACCGATAGTTCTAATAAGTATATTGTTGCTACAGAGTCTGGTATTCTACATCAAATGAAAAAGGCTAGTCCTAATAAGATCTTTATTCCAGCTCCAGCACTAGATTCTACTTGTGGTTGCAATGATTGTAATTATATGAAACTTAATACAATTGAAAAATTATATAATTGTTTAAAATATGAGCTTCCAGAAGTAAATGTTGAAGAAAGTTTACGAAAAAAAGCAGAGAAATCTATTATTAGAATGCTTGAAATATCTGCAAAAATTGGTTTGTGATTTTGATGAATATAATATCCTAAACTTAATTTTGTTAAATTGTATTTTATTGAATTTTTTTGTAATTTTGAATTTTAGTAAAAATTATTTTTAAATAGTAATTAAAATTAAATTTAGGAATATGAAAAAAATAACATTTTTATTTATTTTGATGAGTATCGCATCAATGAGTTTTGCCCAACTTACTTTGGGAGGTCATTTTGCATATAATAGCACGTGGCTTATGAATAAACAAGTTTTTGATGCTGGTGCTGAAATGGATGTTGCCGCTTCTTTTGGTAATTATTATGGAATTATTGCAGGATATTATTTTTCTGATCAGTTTGGTATCGAAACTAATATTAATTTTAATAAAATAAAACAAAATTATGAAGGAAGTATTAAGTATTTCTATACACTCGAAGATGAGAGAAATGCTTATAATTCAACAACTGTGTTAAATACTCTTGATATTCCTATTTTAATGAAATTTGGTAAAAATACTTACTTTGAATTAGGTCCAATGTTACAATTTGTAAACAAAGCAACTTATTCAATAACTTATGATGAAACTGATATTTTAAAACCTGGTATATATCATAATATGGGATACTCTTTTACAAATAGAGAAGATATGGCTGTTAAATCAAATTTTAAAAATATAGGTTTTGGTGTGGCATTTGGTTTTGGAGCTAATTTTAATATTATTGAAGATGTATTAAAATTAAATTTTGGTGCTAGGTTTAATTATATATTAACCGATATGCAAGGAATAAATGCTCTTGGTGAAAAAAAAGAAAGTAATTTTGTTCTTTCTGATGAAAAAGATAATTTTAAAACTAATCCTTTATATGGTGGTTTAAAAATAGGTCTAATTTATATTTTTGAATAAATAGTTTTGTGTTATCCTTCGCAAAATAAATAAGTAAGCCCGTTAATAAATGTTTAACAGATAGATAAAATATTTATTGTTAGGCTTATGTGATTAGGGTGTGGATATAAACGAGTTAGAGCCAAGTTAAACAAACACTAACACATAAAACTTACAACTATGAAAACAAATTTAATTCTACTAGCATCATTCCTATTTTTATCTTTTAATGTGCTTTGTCAAGAGTTTGCGACCAAACCATTTACAATTTCAAACAACTGGATTGAAAAAGAATTATCTATTAATGAAGTAAAAGAAGACATCCCTGAAGGTTATATTATTGCCCTAGAGGAAGCTGAAAAACTTGTTCTTGAAAAAGATGTAAATTCAAAAAATTATGAAATAAAAGTTTACTTTGGAGACTCAAAAGTGACAGGTATTATGTTCACTCAGCATATTGACAGAGTTTGGAAATTAATGGATGAGATAGAAGATGACTTAAACTTCAAAATGACTAATAGCCTTGTAAACAATGGGATTGAGAGAAATTCATATGAAAATCAAGATAAAACTTTGAATGCAAGTCTTACGATAAATGAAAGCACAAGAATAATCACATGTTTCTTTAATATTAAAAACTGATGGGCTTAATGTTCGAATTAAAAGGCAAATATTTGCAAAGCAAATATTCTGTATACATAATTGAGATAATAAATGAAGAGAAGTCATACTATTATATTGGTCAAACTGGTGACTCTCATTATATTACAGCTCGTTCACCTTTTAGAAGATTAGTCGGTCACATGTCCGATTCTAAGGCTTCAACAGAAAATCAAATATATAAATATTTTGCTTCTACTCTTCTTGAAGTACGCCCAGAATCAAAATCATATTCAAATAATGAAAAAAAGATAATAGAGGAATTTTTCATTAAATGCACAATAAAAATGTATTCTTTCCCAATTTGTGAATTTGACTATTCTGCAACTATAGAAGAACATAAAATTAAGAGGAAAAGTGTTTTAGAATTTGAAAAACAAGTAATAAATCTATTTAATCAGTCGGCGTTGAAAATAATAAACATGAAAATTCCTAAAAATATAAATTCTCAAATTAAATTTGTTGAAGAGTTTAACGAAATAAAGAAGATTTTTAAAATAACCAGGCTCTAACAGCAGCTATATACCATGCGGAGTTTAATGCGGGTAATACTGGGAGTCGCATTTCCGTTCCACCGCCAAATTTTGTAATTTGGCTTTTAATAAATGAAAAAATAAAATCAAAATAACAAAATTCGGCTCATAGCGTGTAAGATAGTGGATTCGCAATTCCTTTTCCGCACAGTACATAGCTGCAAAACGTTATAGCCAATTCCACGCATAAGATTCAACCTATAGATTTAAATTTTTTTGCTAACGAAAAAGGGCAAAAAAGTACTAAAACATACATCATTTACAAAAAATTGATGCAAAACTTGACAAAGTTACCAATATTTGGTAACTTTGTTTCAAAATATTGAATATGAAAAACACATCAGTATCACTCGGTAATTATTTTGACCAATTCGTAGAAAAACAAGTTACAGCAGGTCGATACAAAAATGTAAGTGAAGTAATTCGAGCAGGACTTAGATTATTAGAAACTGAAGAAAGTAAAGCTATTGTATTAAAAAATGCAATCAAAGAAGGAATCGACAGTGGAATTGCTCACGATTTTGATTCAGAGAAACATCTTCAAGAATTAAAAGCTAGAAGAAATAGTAATGACTAAATTTATCCCGCATTATTACTTTCAGTGAGGGCTAAAGCCGTTCATCGCATTATTCCTGGTTGGTTTGTAATAAGTTGTTAGTCAGTGGATTGGCACGGTGTTTATGGTTTTATTATTAGCCAAATTTTGAGAAAGCTTACAATTAGCTTTGTGCATCTGCTTCGTTGCGAAACTCTTGAACCTTTAGCTCACGAACACCTATAAAATATTATAAAAAATGTGAGTAAATATAAGGATATATCTGCAAGTTTCGACGCCTACCAGCTACACAAAGCTAATCGTATGAACGGCGAAGCCCTCACGAAGTAATAATGCGGGTTATACTAACAAACAAAACTGTTGAAGATTTATCAAGTATTTGGGATTATACATTTGACAAGTGGTCAGAACAACAAGCTGACAAATATTATAGAATGTTACTATCTAATTGTCAGGAAATTGCAGACAATCCAAATTTAGGAAAGAGTTACAGTGGAATAAAAAAAGAACTTTTCGGACTTAAGGAAAATAGACACATAATATTCTACAGAAAAATTACAAATAAGCCAATTGAAATAACAAGAATCCTGCATGGAAGAATGGATTTGAAACGCAGGGTAACAGAATAAAGAACAGGCTATAATGACCATTGTTAGAAATAAAAAAAAAGTAGTACTTTTATATTCATAAAAAAACTGCTAATGAGCAAAACAAAATTGAATGTAAATGAATTAGAGATTGTTCTTTATAAGCAAAATGAAGAAGAATATATTTCGTTAACAGATATGGCGAAATTCAAAGACTCTGAAAGAACCAATTACATCATCCAAAACTGGATGAGAACCAGAAATACTATTGAATTTTTAGGACTTTGGGAACAATTAAAAAATCCAAATTTTAAACGCATCGAATTCGATGCCTTTAGAAATGAAGCAGGCTCTAATAGTTTTACTGTATTGAGGGATTGAAATTTAATTTACAATTTTTGAGGATAATTTTTGCAGTGTTAAAATAAAGTTTTAAGTTAGTAAAAATTCATCTAATTTAGTTCCATAGAATATCATTAAAAAATGAAATTTGTTAAACAAAACATAATAAAATCTACTAATGTTTTTGCGTCAGAACTTTTAAATAATAAAGACTTAAATGATGAAACTGTTGTTTATGCTTGTTTTCAAACAAATGGGAGAGGATTAGCACAAAATAAATGGCATTCCGAAGAAAATAAAAATTTACTTTTTTCAATTATCAATTTTCCAAATATTGATGTAGAGAGTCATTTTTGTTTAAATATGATTATTTCTCTTGCAATATGTGATTACCTTTTTTTAAAGGGTGTTAAGGCAAAAATAAAATGGCCTAATGATATTTACGTAAACAATAGTAAGATTGCTGGAATACTAGTTGAAAACGATTTTTATGGTAATATTATTAAGTCTTCTGTTATTGGTGTTGGATTAAATTTGAATCAAGTTGATTTTCCAAATGAAATTCCTAATCCAGTGTCTCTAAAAAATTTAACGAATACAGATTATAATATTGATGACGAAATAAGAGTAATATCTAAAATTATTTCTGATAAAATTAGAAAGTATAAAAGTTTAGATTTTATTGATATTAAAGTAAAATATTTAAAATATTTATATCGTTTGAATATTGAATCATCATTTATGATAAAAGAACAAATATTTACCGCAAAAATTGTAGATGTAAGAAAAACCGGGCATATAGTGATTTGTGATAATCATAATAAAATGTTAGAATTTTATTATAAAGAAATTGAATTTAAGACAATTTAAAAGAGGCCTTCGAGATGTTTTGGTGAACCAAAACCCTCAATCCCCTTCATTATCTCAGTTGGTGCCTTCAAGACGAAGTTCAATTCGACAAGCTCATTGCATCGCGTGCCTTGCTTCTTCTTAGTCCCCTACGTTCTTTCAGGCGGTGCCTTCAAAACATTTGTATAAATGTGGATTTCTAAGTTCCCTTAATATTAGTTACAATTTTGTTAGTTAGTATTTTGTTAGTTAGTATAAATTTTGTATATTTGTCAACATAACTCATTGATTATGATAGCACCGTTTACTTTTGGAAAAATTGCATACGATTCAAATTTCACTAATAGAGAAAATGAATCATAAAGATTAATAAAAAACTTTACATCAGGAATAAATACTATATTGATTTCTCCAAGACGTTGGGGTAAATCATCCTTAGCCCGCATTATTACTTTCAGTGAGGGCTAAAGCCGTTCATCGCATTATTCTTGGTTGGTTTATAATGAGTTGTTAGTCAGGGGCTTGACAAGGTATTTGTGGTTTTATTATTAGTCAAATTTTGAGAAAGCTTACAATTATCTTTGTGCATCTGCTTCGTTGCGAAACTCTTGAACCTTTAGCTCACGAACACCTATAAATATAATAAAAATGTGAGTAAATATAAGGATATATCTGCAAGTTTCGACGCCTACCAGCTACACAAAGCTAATCGCATGAACGGCGAAGCCCTCACGAAGTAATAATGCGGGTTAGTTGTAAAAGCATCTAAACTTGCCGTAAAGAAAGACAAACACCTAAGATTTGTTTTCATTGATTTATTTAATGTTCGTACAGAAGAAGATTTCTATACTTTACTAGCGAAAAATGTATTACTTCAATCAAATACTAAAGTTGAAGAGATTATCGAAAAATCCGGTAGGTTTTTAGGCAGGTTAATCCCAAACTTATCATTTAGTCCTGAATCAAATAAAAAATTTAGGTTTATAATCTGTATTGATGAATTCCAGAACATTTCAAGTTTTGGGGATTCTCTTGCAATACAGAAAAAATTAAGGTCTAATTGGCAAAAACACATAAATACATCTTACTGTTTATATGGCAGTAAACGACACATGTTAATGGATGTATTTACGTCATCATCAATGCCGTTTTATAAATTTGGAGACATATTATTTTTACAAAAAATTGAAAAATCTGCACTTACCAAATTTATTATCAAACGATTTAAAGATACAGGTAAAAAGATTGACAAATCTTTAGCTGAGATGATTGTTGACATGGCTGAGTGTCATCCATATTATGTACAACAATTGGCTCAACTTGTTTGGTTAAGATCTACAAGTGAATGCTCCAAAGAAATTGTACTAAATTCACATGAAAACTTGATACTGCAATTAGACTATTTATTTCAAAAACTTACCGATGATTTAAGTAACACACAAGTTAACTTTTTAAAAGCCTTAATTTCTGATGAAACACAATTAAGCTCAAAGTATGTTATCAACTTGTATAATCTTGGCACATCTGCAAATGTTGCAAGAATAAAATCCAGTCTCGAAAATAAAGAAGTTATTGATTTATTTGATAATTCAATAACTATACTTGACCCAATGTATAACTATTGGTTAAAACATTATTATTTTAAGCTTGGGTAGTGTGACTTTGAAGGCTTTGGTGCCTTCGAGACGCTGCGGGGCTTCGAGATGCGTTTCGTACCTCAACGCTCCTCAGCCGCCTTGCTTCTCAGTCACCTATGTTATTGATAAGAATAATGTAGGTGGCTGAGGAGCAGAGCGTCTCGAAGCCCCGGTTTATTATAGATATTATTTAAGCAAGCAATTCATTTATTTCGTCCTGCAATTTCTGCATTCTTTTATCAATGACTTTTTGAATCATTAGTTTCTTGCCTTTGCTAACACCATCGAGTTTAAGTTTGATATTCACTGTTTTGTCTGTATGTTTAATATTAAATTGAGCTAAAGGTTTATTCTCATTTTTCTTGCGTTCTAATTTTCTATTTCTGATTAAAGTAATTACTTGCCCCCGACTTAAATTATTATCCTTAATATTATTATAAAGAGCCAATTGCTCGTTACTATTTCCATTTTCGTCAACAGGAGCTTCGAGGCGTATCATTCGCAAAATTCTAACATCTTTAATACTACGATTTTTAAGAAGATCGTTGACTACACGTTTATCCATGCGTAACATATTCAAGAGATCGCCAACATAGGTTTCGTCAATTCCTAGAGAATTTGCAAGAGTACGTTTATCCGGAAATATTTTACTGTCCAAAGCACGCTGATATGCTAATGCAAGTTCAATGTTATTCAAATCCTGACGTTGCAGATTACCAATTATATTAAATATTTGAGCCTGTTTATCAGAATATTCTCTAACAATTGCTTTTATTTGTCCATGACCAAGCAATCTATTGGCAATAACCCGACGATGTCCGTCAATAATTTCATATTTTCCACTTTTCTTTAGCCTGACAACAATAGGATTTAATAATCCATTTTCGCGAATACTTTCGGATAAATCAACAATCTTTTCTTGTTCTTCTTTTGTAAGACTATCGTTTATACCAAATAAACGCCCTTGAAAAGGACTGTCAATTAAATTTTTGATTTCTAATCTTAAAATTTCGGATTTTATTGTCATTTGCTTGTAATTTTATATTTTCAACAAATATAATTTATATTTTTAACAAAAATTACGAAAACATTCCAATAAGAATAATTTTCTACTAATAAAGAAATGCAAGTTAAAATAACATGTAATGAAACCCAACACCTCAACTATTAATTGCCCATACTGTGGCTCTGATAAGATTATAAAAAAAGGCAAGCGAGAGAATAAGCATAAATCTGTTCAATTGTATTTATGTAAAGAATGTAAAAAACGCTTTACCAACGAAGCAATAAAAAACAAATCGTATAAAATAGAAGATGTTATTAAAACCTTATCGCTTTATAATCAAGGGTTTACCATAGTTGAAATCAGTAAGAAAACAGGAATTCCAAAAAGTACTATTGGAAATTGGAAAAATCAATATGCTGACCTATTTAACTTACAAAAATATGTAAAGCTTATTCGTGATTTCAGTAAAAAGCATCAAACAATTAATCGTTATAAGTATCTACATAAATTGGTTTATATATATCAGCAAAATTCATTTAAACTAGAAACTTTTATCCGTAATAAAGAAAAACGATTATATAATTATTTAAAACTCTTAAGTTATGGTAAAATTGATAACAATATATTTACAAAAAGTACTCTGAGTGCTTCTAAAGTAAAGTTAAATATTAATCATGCAGTTGAATTACGTAAAACGAATAATAATGCATGTAAACTAACACGAATTGCACTCGCTACTGTTGATGATAATTACAAAAGGCATGCGGCTGTGGAAAAAGTTATGCTAAAAAATGACATAAGCACTATTGCCGTTGAGGTGCCTGTTTTTATAAATGTGAGTAATTCAACTATCCCATGGCTCAAAAACCTTAAATCTAATAACGGTTACATTACAGGACATATAGATATATTACAATACCGAAATAATAAAGTATATATCCTAGATTATAAACCAAAAGCAGATAAAGAAAAACCACTTGGACAACTTTTTATTTACGCATGCTGCTTAAGCAAAGCAACTGGTATTCCTTTTTCAAAGATTGAACTTGCTTGGTTTGATGAGAATATATATTATGAAACTGGAGCTATGAAAGTATATAAATATTTGATGCAGAATTATAAATAGAGTGGTTGGGGACAAGCACTGTCTTTCTCCCTAGGAGATATACAAACGCTACCAAACAATCATGGCACTAAACACTAGTGCCATGATGGCTGTACTCAAAGTTTTCAAATTCATGTTAAGATTGGAAATTTTGATATTTAAATTAGTAAAAATATTTGTATATTTGTCCGATATTTACCAGATATTTCAGACAAATGTAAAAAATATGGAAGATAGTATTTCACAAAAAATAAGAGACCAAATAAAACAAATTAAGGCAGGTGAATTGTTTACAATCAAGGATTTTGAGAGTTTAAACAATGATAATCTGGTTACACGGACGCTATCACGTTTGCAAAAGGAAGGCACAATTATTCGTTTGGCAACAGGCATTTATATGAACCCTAAAAAAACACAATTCGGTATAATGCATCCCACATTAGATCAAATTGCCCAAAAGATAGCCGAACGGGACAAGGCACAAATTATGCCAACAGGCGATACTGCATTGAATATTTTAGGATTTTCAACACAAGTACCAATGAATGCAGTATATATTACAAATGGAGCAAAGCGAAAAGTAAAAGTTGGGGAAAGATATATTATTTTTAAAAATGCTGTTCAAAAAAACTTTCAATTTAAAGGTAAGCTTTTGCCATTAATAATTATTGCCCTGAAAGAACTTAGTAAAAATCGAGTTACAGACGATATCCGGAATAAAATCTTTGATCTTATTTTAGAGAGCAATGCAGAAGAAAAAACAACAATGATGCATGATTTATACTTATCACCAGTATGGATTAAAGAACTACTTTTACCAATTATAAAAAAGACAACAAAATGAGTATTTGGGTTCGATACAATAATGATGAAAAGCTTGTAATGCTTCAACAAACGGCAGTTACAAATAATATTATTGAACAAGCGGTCGAAAAAGATTGGTGGGTATGTGCTGTTTTGATGGCTTTGTCAAAAACGTCTTGTGCTAATTTTTTACAATTCAAAGGTGGAACTTCTTTAAGCAAGGCGTGGGGGCTGATTAATCGTTTTAGTGAAGATATTGATTTGGCAATAAATCGAACATATTTTTGTTTACAAGAAGAAACTAAACAACAACGAGCAAAAATTCGTCGAAATGTATTTCATTATATAGAAGGCACACTGATAGACGAATTGGATAAGGTGTTGATTTATAATGGAATCACTGGTTATGAAATAAAACTTGTTACTGAGAACAGTAGTGCGATGATTACAACTATCGAAGTGAAATACAAAAGCATTCTTGCCACGATAATTGATTATATTTTGCCTGTCGTAAAAATCGAATTTAGTGCTATGTCACTTGATGAGCCTTATTCGGAACAAGAAATTACAACATTAATCCATCATCAATATATCCAAATAGATAACGAAATAAAATGTATGTTTAAATCTGTTTTGCCTGAACGTACTTTTTTAGAAAAGATATTCTTATTGCACGAAGAATATCAAAAAGACAATCCACGCACTGAAAGAATGTCAAGACATTTATACGATTTGGAAAAAATGATGAACAGTCCTTATGCAGAATTGGCATTGCAAAATACAGAATTATACAAAACAATAATAAAACACAGGCAAAAATTCAATGATATCCAAAATTTAGATTATCGGTCTCATTATCCTGATGCAATACAAATTTATCCACCTGAAAAGTTGATTAAGGATTGGAAAAACGATTACGATAATCTACGGGAAAGTTTTATCTACGACAAATCAAAAAAGACATTTGAAGAATTATTAACTAAAATATCGGAATTGACAGACAAAATACGAAATATAAATATAACAATAGATGAGTAAAATGTGAAAATCTGTAGTTAATTGCATGTCCCCATTATCATGAAATTTCAGGATGCTTTTGTCCTATATCCGAAAATCAAAAACGCTGCCCCAAAATCATGGCACGACACATTCGTACCATGATAGCCTGCGCACGACACATAATTTTATAACCAGACATATTGATATTTTACAATACAGGAATAATAAAGTTTATATACTGGATTATAAACCCAATGCCGATAATATTCATCAGCCGGTGCCTTCGAGACGCTGCGGGGCTTCGAGATGCTGCGGGGCTTCGAGATGCGTTTCGTACCTCAACGCTCCTCAGTCACCTATGTTATTGATAAGAATAATGTAGGTGGCTGAGGAGCAGAGCGTCTCGAAGCCCCGGTTTATATTATAAACTAAAGCTTCGATTTTGGGAACTACAAAAGACCTGATTATTGGAAATTAACAGGACACAAATATTGGAATGCTGTAATTAGAAGGCTTGTAAGATTAAATTCGATCATCTCATTTTGACATAAAGATAGAAAACTTACTGTTTTCCCAAATATGAGTCCTGGGTATGTCGGTGAAGACTGTTACGATACTTGTGAACTTTTTGGAACCAAAGATGTTGTTGTTAGAGACGTTACTAGTGTTGATTCTTTTGAACAATTAGATTGTGCTCGAAGTGGTTGCACGGTTAAAAGCGATTCTTCTGAAAATCAACTTACTGGAAGAGCAACAGCTCCTATTCCTATTGGTTCATTAGTAACATCTACTTTTGCTTCCTCTTACCCGACAAGTTACACGGCGTTTTTAACACTTGTTTCTAGTTGTGAAGACGTAGAACATTGTTATGACTTAACGTGTGACGTAGCAGCGGCTGACGATGAAAACTTAATGTGTGTAACTGATGAAAGCGAACAAGGATTTCCTATAACGCTTCACAACACCAACACTGACGACACGCTCGTTTGTCAAAGCGAACCAGTTGAAGATAATCAATATCAAGGCGACTACTGGTGTCCAGAAGGTTATGTTTATATTGAAGGAAATTGTGTTGTAGATTTTTTTACTTGTGATTCTGGTTTTACAGGAAATTTAACTAATAATTGTGATAATTTTTTAGCAGGCGACTCGTGGTGGAATCAATACACTAATAATTGTTTTATATCTGAAGATATTCCTTTAGTTTATTTAACGCAACATGATGTTCGAGATGCTGCGTGTTGTTTTGCGACAATTGCTGGCGGATTTGAAAATTACCAAACACAAGAAGTTGTAGTCTATTAGTTTTTTATTTTTATGAACGTCATTTGACGTTCAGTTATTTTTTTAGAATTAAAAATGTTATTCGTTAAAATAATCTTGTAAATGTTCTAAACTAAAACTTTGTACTCGTTCGTCACTTAAGCTTACACGGTTATAATGATTAACTCGAATTGTTCGTGTTATTGCTCTATCAAAATAATTAGGGTATGTTGGCATGAGGTTTCCAAAGCTTGGTCGTGATGTTACGTTTTGAAATTCGTTAAGTCTCATCACTGTTTCTTTTATGAATTCTTCATCGTATGTTGAGGTCCAAATATTACCTCCTAAAATTATTCTCATATTGTCTGTATTTTGTTCGTTAATAATAAATTCGTTGTAAGATTTTGATTTGGGGCTAACGTGTCCGGGTCCGTCTCTGATGTTATAGCCAAGTTCTCCAGGGTAATAATTTTCGCTGTGATGATAATCGCTCATATAAGATAGATTTTCCGTGTTAATACTATCTTCAACAATTGTGTAGGTAAATTGTTCGGTCCCGTAAAATAAACTATCTATATCTTGTAATAAATTTTCCATATTTTCTAATTGCAAGGATGTAAAACTTTCTTCATCTATCCAAATCCGTATTTCATTTCGACAAGCTTGTTCGATATTTACAAAATCTTCTCCTGCAATTTGATCATATCCAACTAGTTCTCTAATATAACTTGCAGGTGTCCAGATTGTTGCTGGTGCTGGATCGTTTATTGTTTGTGGGATGATTAAGTTTTTGTTTGGAAGAGCGAGTTTTACAGTGTCCGGACTTATGGTGTCGTTTGCAAACCAGGTGTCTGGTAGCATTTGCCATTTGTTTCCTTTGCTTGAGTAGTATGAGGTGTCTGCGCCGTTACTAAATTCTGGTCCGTATTCTAAATAGAGTAATGCGTCTTCAGGAATATTTTCTAAGAGCGCGATTCCGTTTGCGTTAGTTAATGAGCTGTCAAGAATTTCTCCACTTGCATCTGTATCTCGCGCACGAATAGTAAAATTTTCTAATCCTTCTCGAGTGTTGCTGTCAACGAGTTTGAAGTATTGATCAATAGTTGCAGGAATAGGTTCTACGTAATGAAAGACTTCATTATCTGTTCCTTCGTGTAGCCATACAGTATCTACTTGTGGTAGGAATTGATCGCCGTTAGGGTCTGGTGTTAATTCAACGTAGAATTTTTTTTCAACTGTTTGTGAAGATTTGTTGTTCATAAGATTTTTTTCTTCAACTTGATAATTGTCGCCAATAAATGAGCCGTTGTTGAGTTGCATAACTTTTTGCGTGAATTGTTCGCCATTAACTGCTGTTGTAAAAATGTAACTTCCTACTGGGAGTTCTTGTCCGTTTACGCTTCCGTCCCAATAATAATGAGCGAGTTCTCCGTCCCATTCTGGATTGATTGTTGTTATTGGTTGACCGAGCATGTTATACATTGTTGCGTTTGTTGGTTGTCCCTTCGACTGGCTCAGGGTAAATGTTTGAATGTTAATATTATGATCTTGGCCTGTGCCGATGTATGTTGTGAGTTCTTCAAGTGTTGGTTTATTTTCGATGTTTGTTGTGATGAGGTCGATGTTGTTAAAAAAGTACATTCCATCACTGAGTGTATTTACATCGAGGCATTGTAGTTCATTTTCAGCCATTATGTATGTGACTCGAGCTTGATTCATACGTTCATTATTATTGTCTTTTACCATTCCCCATCCGCTTGCTGCTTGTCCTTGCACTGCTGTGTTGATTCCTAGTGCGAAGATGCTAGAAATAAGTATGTAGCACAACAATTTAGACTTTCCTGATAAGGCAGAACGAGCGAATGCCACAAGCGGTAAAAGCAGTAAAAACAAAGCAATTCGGTCAAGACCGAACGGGATTTTTTCATCAGGAGTAGTGGCATGTAACTGTTTGATTAACAGCGGGTTAGCATCTTCTACTATCTGACTATCAAGCAGTAAGCAATTAACATTTTCTTGTAAAACGATTTCAGGTTTTGTAGAATTTTCACTCGCTGAGGCATGCAAACCGGCAAAGCTCATCACAAAAAATGTAATAATTGCAGCAGCACCGCGGCGAGATAAGGCAGCATTTGCCCCCGGCCATTGTCGGCGTGCATTATTGCTTTTTGGTTTGTAATTTTGTAAGCTTTTGGCAAAAACTTTAGGATTACTACTGTGTGGGCTGTTGGCGATTTTGCTGTATGTAACTGTGGAAATGGAGGATGCTGAGGAGCGTAACGTTTCGAAGCCCCGACATGTGCGGTAGCTGCGGTAGCTGTTAATTAAATCGGAGGCTATTGAGTATCCTTTGTTCCAATCGTGAAACATCCCAGTGTAGTATTGTATAAGTGCTGCTCGGTAAACAGAACTTCCAGAAATGCCAAGTTGTATTTGTTTTTTTCGAGCAAGTTTAAGACCAGATGCTAGTTTTTCGTGTTGTTCGGCTGTCTCAATATCACCTTGTTTTCGCATTAAAATTGCATAAGCAACATGATACTTAATTGTAAATGGATATAATGATAATGCTTTTTGTAAATGATTAATTTTATCAATAGTGTTGGCATTGTGACTTAAACAATAGTAATTTTCTGCCATTGCTTTGTGTCGCTTAGTAAAACCCGGCAATTGTATGCTTTTCTTTGTGCTTTGTTTTGTGTCTTCTTTATAATACATAATAAACTAAAATGGGTATAAGAGTATAAAATTAGTAAAAATTTGGGGAAGTATAATGTTTTGGGGGAGTTTTTTTTTGGGGCGGGGCTTTGAGACGCTGCGGGGCTTCGAGATGCGTTTCGTACCTCAACGCTCCTCAGCCGCCTTGCTTCTCAGTCACCTATGTTATTGATAAGAATAATGTAGGTGGCTGAGGAGCAGAGCGTCTCGAAGCCCCGGTTTATTATATTTTTACTATTTTTACAAAAAAAACCATTTGAAAGGATATATGTACATATTAGAATGTGCTGATGGGAGTTTTTATACTGGTAGCACAAAAGATCTTGATAGAAGAATCGCACAACATCAAGCAGGAGAAGGTGCAAATCATACATCAAAACATTTACCTGTGGAATTGGTGTACTACGAAGAATATAGCCGGATAGATTGGGCTTTCAAACGTGAAAAACAAGTACAAGGTTGGAATAGAAAGAAGAAAATTGCACTTATTGAAGGAAATGTTGATGACTTGCCAAAATTGGCTAAGCCTTATCGGTTTAGGTAACTTCGAGATTTTAACGCTGCGGGGCTTCGAGATGCGTTTCGTACCTCAACGCTCCTCAGTCGCCTTGCTCCTCAGTCACAGACATTTTATCTTTAATAGATTTTACTTTTCCTTCTAATCTTCCGATAGATTTATTAGTTTGGATATCAAAACTAACTGTTGCGTAAACTCTGTCAGAAAAAGGCTCAAGAATTTTATAGGATTTGCTTACAATATCTAATGCTTGTTCTAGATTTTCGGTTTCAATTACAGTTCCCATTGCATTTAGTTTGTATTCGTAACCTGAGTCTGAAACTAATTTGATTATTTTACTAACAAACTTACTTACACTGTCTCCCTTATCTGTTGGAAACATGGCATAATTCATTAAAACAGACATATATATTATTATTTATTTATTGACGATATTAATTCGCGAACAATTGTTCTTTCGATTGATTTTGCGACTTCGATATATGCTTTATTTGCCGCAACTTGATAATTTGTGCCAGAGTATTCATCTGATCTAGTTTTACGAAATATTATATTTCCATTATTATCTGTTAGATCAAAAGTGTAATTAATAATAACTTGAGATTCGCCGTAATACTCACCGTTTTTTATGGTATTGCTAGTAATTTTGAGAGTAAAATCTGGTTTTAAGTTTGGATTTACAAAGAACTCATTATTAAGTAATCCTTCGAATGTTGTTTTTAGTTTTTGATCTTTACGAATATTATCAAATGCAGCTTCTTTTGAATCAATTTTTAAGTTAGGTTTTTCGACAATTACTCTCATTTTATTTTCACTTGCAGGCATATTTTTAATAATACTTCGTACTATATGGTCTTTTGCAGCACGAGAAAAGCTAAGCATATCTATACAGACAGTAAGGGTTTCATGATTAGGTTGTGAAGTAATTTTTCGTATAGAGCAATATACTTTTCCATCATTTGCTGACACTTCTGAATTTCGTAAAAGTCCAGAGCCTGTAAAATTAATTTTTACCGGAATACCCGATACAGGTTTATTATTTTTATCTGTTATAATAAAAGAAAGTATTTCATTATCAATTTCCACAGCTTTTTTTACTTTTATTTCATCATTATTAAAATTGATTTTAAGATTATTAACAAAATCTGCTATTGCTACAAAAATTTCGTTTCCAAGATCTTTGTCTTCCCCATTTATATTTGTGAGAGTATTCTCACCAAGATAAGGTTTTAAAGCCGTAAGAGCTTCTACATAAAACTGAAATGCATTATAGTGCAAATCACGGCCCAGCAGTTCTCTTCCTTGATAATATTTATTTTTTGCATCAAGGATACTTTGTTCTTTTTGTTGAGCTTTTTGTGATGCATAAACTGCTTTAGATAGTTTGTAATATACCCAATAATACTCTTCATTTTCCCATGTATCAACTAATTCGTAATTTTCAAGTGTTTGATTTGTAGAAGCAGTTATATCGCTTGAAAAGTTTTCGTTTAATTTATAGTTGGTTTCTATTATTGATAGCACCGAAGTTGATTCAATATTTACCGAGATACTTGAAGCAAGATCACCAAGAGCCTTTTGTTGGGCATTTGCTTGGTAGTCGGCGGGTAAAAAGCCTCTTTTTGGTGATGAGCTTACACCAATGTAGTATAGTGAGGTTTGAGGTTTACTAACAACCCATTCGGGCATATCTTTTTTTTCGTAATTATATTTTTTTCCAATTTGACATGATGATATCAAAACCAATAATTGCAAGCAAAGAATTATTTGGAACTTTTTCATTTTAAATTTAGTTTTCATTAACATAATTATTTACTCCTGTAGAAATAATTGCAGCAGCATTATTAATAGCTTCGGCAGATAGTGTGTTATAAGTTTTAATTTGAGATCTGGCATTTAATAGGTTATTTAGTCTATTAATGTCAGAATTTTTGTCGTTAATATAATCTTCAGATGATGATAATTTTTTGTATTTCCAATATCCAGGTACTAAGTTTTTGTTGTCTCCAGAGTATTTCGCATAATGAATATCATCTCTGATAAGGAAATTTTTTGAGCTAGTAGATTTTATTTCTCCTGTTCGTTTATTTATGAGTTTATACATAAAATTCATGCTGATAGAACGAGACATTTCATACTCATTATAGGTAACTTTATCGTATTGAGTTTTATATTCATACTCTTCGGTTTCACGGTTTAAAACTTTAACTTTTTTTCGTAAATATCCTTTTTTTTCTGTTGTTTTTAAATATCCTTTATTGTATGTAAATTTGGATATTTCGCAATATAGACTTAAGTTAGTTTCCGATGCTCTGATTTGAGCGTCTGAATATATTAGTTTTATAAAAGGGTTATTAAAATTTTGTATTTCAGTAATTATCTTACTTTCTAAGTTATTAGTAATTTCACTTGACCCAGTTTGGTTTTTAATATTTTCTATTACTATGTTAATGGTGCCTTTTTTTAGGCTTTCAGCTTTTAAATCATAAGAGCTTTTATATGCTCCTGCTTTTTTAGTTATGTTGTCAAAGGTATAGTAGGCCTGACGATATTTGCCAAGATCCATTTTTTGTAATCCATCTCTGTATTTAGGTTCATAAGTAGCAGTTATTAATTTTTCTTTTGAGTCTTTGTAGTTGGGTTGTAGTCTTACAATCTCTTTAAAAATGCTTTCTGCTTCAGCAAATTTTTCTTCAGTAAGTAAAGTAGAAGCATTATAGTATTGATTTTCGAGAAAAATATTTTTAACCTCTTCGTAATAATCGGTATAAAAAGATGGAAAATTCAAATCTATTCCTACATCTGATATTTTGTTGTAATAATCACGTGCATCTTCGTAAAGATAAACTGCATCTTTGTTATTTTGCTTATTATATGATTTATTAAACTCGGATAGTTTTTTGCTTAAATTCATTTGACCAGTTCGTTTTAGTCCTGCAAATGCTTCGATATTGGTGTTTTTAATTTTAATAGCTTGATAATAAAAGTCTGCTGCATCACTATATTGCCCCATAGCTTCTAGTTTTGCTGCTTTCTTTGTGTAGCGTTGAGATGCACATCCTCCTATAACAATTGACATGCTTATTAATATAATCGAAACAGTAAATATTTTCTTCATGAATAGCATTTTTAAATTTAGCTCAAATATAGTTTATTTTAACAAATCTTTCTTTAATTTAATTACTTTTTGGTTGTTATTGGCAGCATAGTTAATAATTATTTTGTCTTTGTTTTTATATATCTTAAAGTAATTAACTTTGTGTTTTCTTAAAAATGGGCGGTAATTAATCCCCGATAATACTGATACTTGAATGTTTCCATTGGTATATGTACGTATGTGTATTCGAGCATTATTGTCAATAATAATTCCGTTTAAACGAAAATTATCTAAGGTTTTAACATTTAAGCTTACAATATCATTTTTGCTTTTAATTTTGACAATATCTCTTAAGTTTTTATAAAGTTTAGGATAAAATTCCTCAAATTTTGGATTCATTGTAGTAATTGCCGCCATTATTTCTTTTCCTTTTAGTTTTATTTTGCCATTTTCTAAAATTGTAAGAAATGCACATAAAGATGCAATATTGTTATCGTATTTTTTTGATAAAAAACTTTGGGTTAATTCATTTAATGCTATTGCAAATTCGTAAGAGCTTTTTTTATCATATATTTTGCTTTGGGCAAGGTAAGGATGAATGGAAGCAAAATGTCCCCAGAAAATAATTTTATCATTATCTTGACTGATAATATCTTGTTGATTTACAAAAGATTGTTCGCTTATATCTGTTTTATTTAGAATTTCTCCATTAGTATTAACGCTTAAATTGAAATAATTGTTTATAGATGCGTTTTCTTGAAAAGCTCCTGAATTTTTTAGCCATAAAAGTTCCAAATTATTGTCAAAAGCTGCAATAAACATTTCTCGGTGGTATTTTGTTTTAAGTGAATTATTCTCAAATTTTAGATTATTATTAAAATATCCAGAAATAAAAATCTGATTGTTTTTGATAAATATACCCGATGTAATTAGGAACTCGTCTCCGTAAATTTGTTTAAAATTTGAAATTTTACCAAGTTCATTACAAAAGCATATAAAAATGCTTTCATTGTTATCAGCGAGTCTTATTAAGTTTCCGTTTATAATAGTTGAATCTTGCAGGTTTCCAATTGCAAAATATCCATTATCAGATTTAACAATATCGTTTTTATAATTTGTTCTTATAAGCCCTTGATTTATTAGTTGTTGCCAAATTTGTTCTTCTTTATTATAATTTAAATGGCTGTTATTAAGTTCTAAAATACTTACATCTGCTTTTACATACTCTGGCATGCAAGCACCAACGGGAGCATTTATGAATGTAGGATCGCAAATTACATATCTTTCGTTTTCTATTTCGAAATACATACCATCGGTTTTATCATTAAATTTAACCGCAGTCGCAATGTGTCCAGGATAATTTAACCCAATTACTTGAAGGTTTAGGTATTCGTTTATAAGATAACTGTAAAAAACAGATCGATCTTCGCAATCGGCGTGTTTGTAATGAAATATCTCTTCGGGGAAAAAGAATTTTTCGTATCCAAACTGTTCTCCATCGGTTTGATAACTAAATGCTGTTTGAACAAAGTGCAAAAGAAAGTTTGCAGCGGTAATTTCGTCCATATTTACAATTGCAGAATCAATATAGCGGTCTAAAGATTCTTTTGCGGTATGTGATATTCCAGCATCGAAAAATATTTGAATTTCTCCTTGAGGGTAATCAGCGTAAAAGTCTATAAGGTTTTTATTATAGTCTATTTTAAAGTTGTAATTTTTGCTATCGTAATTAAAGTTTAATGTTCGTGTTAAATTATTTTCCTCAAATAAAGGAGCGATATACATATTAAAATTCATTATGCGATTTGCACCAGGATAGTTTTGTTTATAGGTGTATAAAGTGCCTATTTGACAATCTTTTTCAAAAACATAATATTTTAAGTTGTCGAATATAAAATATGAATAGCCGTACATTAAATTAACGACTGGGACTAACAGATGTATATTTCTTTTTTCGTATCCTACTTTTATTTTGTAACCTGTTTTTGATAATAAAAACCAGCTTAATAATCTTTGTTCATTAGGTGTTGATAAGATAGAAGCAGAAACTTTTTCTGTTAATTTCAGAAAAGCAAAGTCGTTAAGGTTTAGATCGTTTTTATATTCTAACATTTGCTCTATTAGTCTATAATAATCAGACTCAGAGGTTTGTGTCCAAAAGTTTGCAATTTCTTTTTCGCTTACTTCGGATAATTTGAGATTGTTAAATTTTTTTGGGAAAATAAAATCTAAATTTGTTCCATAAAAATCAATTTGCCGAAAATCATAATCTTTTTTGGTTGTTATTGGTTGGGGTTTTGGGAGTGGTCGTAAGTCCATCTCAATTTTTGATGCTTCTGCTAATTTTATTTCGGTAATTTTCTTTTCTGGTATCTTTTTTATTGGGATATTGCTTTTTTCGGCTTTAAAAGTCGGAATTTCTTTGGGTCCTGGGAACGAAATTGGTTTTCCTTGTTTTAATAATTCAATACTTTCCCAATCTTGTTTTAAAAAGTCCGAAAATTCAGTGTCTCTCTCTTCTTTAAATCTTTCAAAGGCTTGGGATTCCTGTTGAATAAAGTCTTGATAGTTTTTTTGAAAATCTTCATAACTGAGACTATCATTTTGTGCAAATACAAAAGCAACTGATATGAGTGCAAAGACAAAAAGTAAATTTTTTTTCATAGTTTTCTAATTTATGGTTTGTTTTATAAACAATATTTATGCCATTGGTGTTTTATGTAAAGATAGTAATTTTAGGTGAAATTACAAAATATTATGGTACTCTCGAAATTGTAATTTGATAGTTTTTGAGGAGTTTAAATAGCAAAAAAAAGTTTATTTTTATTTTCGTTAAAGTTCTTTTGAATATATAATATTTTTTAGACATTTACACCGAATATTATAGTAAACATTAACGTCAATATTTTATTATTATGAATACCAGCAAACTACGAGTAATACAGGATTTCGAGAAGTTATCAAAAGAAATTCAAGAACAAATAAAGCTTACATATCCAGAAGGATTTAGTCAGTTTCTGATACAATTTACCAATAAAGAGGGGAGACTTGTTAGTGCTTTGCCTTTTGAAACGGACGAAAAAATCTATTTAGTAAGGATGACTAACCAAGAGGCAATAGATATTATTGATGATGATGATGACTATAATGATGCGGGTATGTTGAAGGTTGCGAGTAAGGAAGAGTTTGCTGATAAATATGCCGAATTAGACTATATGAGCGATGCAATTAGTGATGATGATGATGATGATGTAGCTGATGATTTGGTTGAGCCTTTTGAAGATCCAAATGTTGATTAAATAAAATATTTTATATACATTATTTTTCATAATAATAATAATAATTTGTTCTGAAATTTATATGAATTACAATTTTTACACCAGCCTTATTTAGAATGGTTTGTGTTTTATAGCATATTCTCTAAATATTTCATTAAGATAACTCCTTGTAATAGAGTGTAATAAGGTTCTCTATTCTAAATATTCAATAATTAAATAGAATTAGTCTAAACAATAATTATATTTTGATGTTTATACTCATGTATGATAAAAACATTAAAATTAAAATTATGAAAGCAACAATTAGTTTTTCAGTATTCTTATTAGCAATCATGTTAATATTTAACAGTTTTATATATAGTCAAAATGCTATTAAAATTGACGATTATTTAGAGAATACCGTTTCTGTTAAATCATCAGGTAATGATTTGGAAAAATTACGCAGTCTCTACTATGATTTTAATGCAACAGCAGTTTTATCAAAAGAGAATGTGAAAATAATTGGAGAAGAAAGGCCAAAAGCAATTCTTGTAAACCTCTCCGATATTTCTACGGTTTACCAAAAGAATTCAGATTTGAATGAAATCGAGATTTTGATAATCAACATCGAAAATGAAAAATATGCCAAGTTAGATTTAAACAACTTAAATCATTTGCCTAAACTAAATTACATTGTTTTAAGATCTGATGTAGAGGCAAGTTCAAAAGATATTAACTCTTTAGTTGTCAATCCCAAAGATGGTAATTACATCTTACTTTATGATATTAGCATAGCCCAATAAATATTGTTAAAAAATTAAAATTACAGTTATGAAAAACAATTTACTTTTATCCAAATATGCGAAACTTTTTTTATTTTTCACATTTATTCTGTTTGTAACAAGCGGAATTAGTGATTTAAGTGCGCAGGTAATAGAATCGTTTACTCAAAGGAGTTCTCAATATACTCCTGGAAAGTTTATTTATAATGTTAAAGGAGACTTTACTTTAATTGGTAATACGAATTTAACTCCGTATAGTTATGGGGATAATGTCTCCAATAATAATTATATGATGTATGTTGATGTTGATAGTGATGCTACGACATTAAATTCGTCTTCAGCAAGTCTTACTCTTTCGACAGAGAATGGAGCAGATCCCAATTGTTCTAATATTGTTTATGCTGGATTATATTGGACAGGTCGATCACACGATGGTGGGAATAGTCCATTAACTTTCTCTGTAACCAAAGGTTCAGTAACAGTTAATTTTGATAAACAAAAAGTTCTTTTAAAAGGACCTGGTGCATCTTCATATACAACTGTAACCGCAAATTCAAATGATATTTATTATCCAGTAACTAATCATGGACAAATGTACTCGGCTTATGCTGAAATAACTGATTATGTGCGTCAGAATGGAATTGGTGAGTACTTTGTTGGTAATGTTGCACTCAGAGAAGGTAACGGTGGTAGTACCGGATATTATGGTGGATGGGGAATGATTGTTATTTACGAAAACTCTAAAATGAATTGGCGTGATGTTACCGTATTTGATGGTCATGCTTATGTAGCTGGAAATGTAACTGCTAATTATACTATCCCAGTTTCTGGATTTAATACGACCCAAAGTGGAAACGTAAATATGAAACTAGGTGTAGTGGCAGGTGAAGGTGATAGAAATATTTCTGGTGACTATTTGCAAATACGTAACCATGCAAACACAAATTGGGTCGATATCAATCATGCCGGAAATTCTTCAAATAACTTTTTTAATAGTTCGATTTTTACAGGTGGTAATGCTAGAAATCCAAATTTGTTAAATAATACAGGTATTGATATTTCAATGTTTGATATTCCAAACTCTGGAAATTCTGTAATTACAAATAATCAAACTTCTGCACAGTTCAGATATGGAACTACTCAGGATACATATACAATTCTTATGATGGCAATGTCTGTAGATGCATATATTCCGACGCCAGAAGCTCAAACAGCAATTCAAAGCATTAATGGTGTTCCTTATATTGTAGGAAACCCATTAGTGGCTCAACCAGGAAATGAAATTGAAATTACAATAGATGTTAAAAATAAAGGAACAGAACCAATTGATAACTCTAAAGTAATAGTGCCGATACCTTATGCTTCAAACTATGTGAGTAGTTCTGCTCAAATATTTTTTACTCCTTTACCAACACCTAATAATGTTTATTTTGATCCTTTTTTAGGTGCAAACGGTTCTATTGTTTGGGATATTGGTACATTGCCATTACCCGCAGATGCAAATGATTTGCTTGGAACATTAACTTACAAAATTAAAGTTACCGAAGATTGTGTAATCCTTTCAAATACTAATTGTAATCCCGAAATAATTATTAATGGTTATATGAGTGGAGTTGGACAGATAAGTAATACAGCATTTACTAATCAACCAACAATGCAAGGATACCAAATGTCTGGAGGTTGTATTGGAGAACCTATTTTAGTCCCTTATGTGTTTTCAATTGATGCAGACTCTTATGTAACTGCAAATTGTGATGCTACTCCAACTGTTCTTGAGTTTTTAAAATGTAATGTAGGTGCCAATATATCTATTACAGAAATATCAGGACATTTACCTGCAGGTTCAAGATTTTACAATGAATATCCTGTAACAGGAACTTCTGTAGAATATACAATTACTAATCCATTTCCTGCAACACTTGGTGTTAGCACATATTATGCTGTTCCTCCAGGTGCATCTTCATGTTATTTTGAGTTTACAATTGAGGTTGTTGATTTGATAACAAGTCCAACGGCAACTAGTCCGGTTGAATATTGTCAAAATGAAGTTGCAAATCCTCTAACAGCAACGGCAAGCGACCCTTCATATACTTTATATTATTATTCAACACTCGGTGGTACGCCACAATTATCAATTACTCCTTCTACTGCTGCTGCAGGAACGTTTACGTACTATGTTTCTGAAGGATTGGGTGGTTCATGTATTAGCTCTAACGCAATTCCTATCGAGGTTGTTGTTAATCCATTACCAGTTGCTCCAACTTTGGCAGTATCCGATAACAGTAGCGTTTGTTTTAATGATGCTGGGAATATCGTTCTAACCGCAACAGGCGGTTCAGGAGATGTTCTAAATTGGTACTCTGGTTCTTGTGGTGGTACACTTATCGGAACAGGAAATAATTTAAGTATTGCTTCTCCAACTGTAACAACAACATACTATGCAGCTTGGGAAAATTCTTGTGGAATTTCTTCTTGTGCGAATGTAGAGGTAACTGTATTACCAGAATTAGTGGTAGGTTTATCTGTAACTGCTGAGATTAGTAGTTTTAATGGTAATGATGGCGAGATAACTGTTGCTGCAAGTGGCGGTACTCCTGGATATACTTATTCTATTGATGGTGGAACTCCTCAAGCTTCAAATGTTTTTAGCGGATTAAGTGCTGGAACTTATAATATTACTGTTTTTGATAGCTTTGGTTGTTCTGTTACAACACAAATTACTGTAAATAATGCTTTGGAAATTATTGCTGTTGATGATAGTGGTACAATTAACGGATATGACGGCGGTATTGCTGTTACAAATGTTTTGGTTAATGACCTTTTAAATGGGTTGCCAGTAGATCCTTTAGATGTTAATCTTGGATTTATTAGCTCAACAGATCCAAATATTACTTTAGTAGGAACTGATGTGGTTGTTGCTCCTGGAACTCCAGCTGGGACATATTATCTTGTTTATGAAATATGTGAAATTGCTAATCCAACAAATTGCGACCAAGCAACTGTTACTATTACTGTTGAAGCTCCAATTATTGATGCAATCGACGATTCTGCAACTGGTATTAATGGAACAACTGGCCAAACAGATGTGCTTAATGTATTTGATAATGATTTATTAAATGGTAACCCTGTTAATCCGGCTGAAGTTATACTTACAGAAATTACTCCTGATCCAACAGGAACTCTTACTTTAAATCCTGATGGTTCTGTTGATGTTGCTCCAAATACTCCTGGTGGAACTTACACTTTAACATATCAAATTTGTGAAGTTTTAAATCCAACAAATTGTGATGAGGCTGTTGTTACAATAGAAATTATTAAAACATCTGATGTTTCAATTGCAAAATCTCAAATCAATCCTTCAAATCTTCCTATTGGAAGTCCCGCAGGACTCATTACAGTGGCTCCGTCTGTTATTACTGCAGGAACAAAAATTTATTATTTCCTTCAAGTGCTTAATAATGGACCTGATCATTCAATTAACGCTCTGATTACAGATATGCTCCCTACTGGTATTACTAATCCAGAATATTCATTGAATTTTGGTAATTCATGGTTCTCATGGGGTGGTACAAGAATGTTGGCAGATTTTGACTTTCCTGGAGTAAATAATATCCTTATTCGTGGTGATGTTGATCCAAATACAACTGGAACATTAACAAATACTGGTACAATTTATAGTTCAGATACTTTTGATCCAGATTTGACAAACAATGAATCTACGCTTATTAC
Source organism: Bacteroidales bacterium (assembly GCA_028686735.1). Lineage (GTDB taxonomy): Bacteria > Bacteroidota > Bacteroidia > Bacteroidales > ML635J-15 > Bact-19. Next base: position 22,219 of record JAQUBO010000006.1, on the reverse strand, counting down.
TACTATTGTGCAATCAGCAGACTTAAATCTAAAAAAACAAACGATTGGTTCATCTGTAACAATTGGAAGTCAGATAGTTTATCAAATTACAATAACTAACTACGGACCTAGTGATGCAACTAATGTAATTATTACTGATGTAATTGACCCAGCAGTTATTTCTAGTGTAGAATATTCAATTGATGGCGGAGGCACATGGTTGAGCCCTTGGACGGGTAGTTTGAATATCGGTACTTTAGCCGATGGTGCAAGCTCTTCTATTAGAATAAGAGGAACAATAATTGACATGAGCCCTGCTCCAAATGTTGATCCAATACCAAATACAGCTTCTGTTACCTCTGATGTTTCAGATCCAGATATTACTAATAATGAAGAAACTATATTAACTCCATTAAATGAAGAAGCTGACGTTTCAATAATAAAAACTGGCCCAGCATCTGTTGTGGCTGGTGAGCTAATTGAATATACAATTGATGTAACAAATAACAGTAATACTTTTGATGCCCTTGGTGTAAATATTCATGATGTAATAAATTTATCTATTTTAACTAATGTTGAGTATTCTGATGATGGTGGAGCAACTTGGTTGCCTTGGATAAATGAGTATCATATTGGCACAATGACCCCACTTGCAACATTCCAACTAGCAATTAGGGGAACTGTGCGTAGTAATGTTACAGCTAACATTACAAATTCTGCTGTCGTTGAGGCTGATACTCCTGACCCAGATAATACAAATAACACATCAACAATTGTTACGCCGGTTAATGTTGTATCTGACCTAGAAATTGTTAAAATCCAAATTGACCCTGCTATTATTCCAATTGACTCCACTCAACTATACGGAGACCCATATTCACTTATGATAAGCCCTCTGGAAATTACAGCTGGAGATTCAATTTATTATATTTTAGTTTATACAAACCATGGACCTAGTGATGTTACAAATGCTGAAATTACAGATATGCTGCCAACTGGTGTTTCGAGCTTTATAGCTTCAAGATGTCAAGCAAATTATGGGCCATGGACAGGTTCAGGAAATCAAGGTACAATACCAGCAGGAGGAAGATGTTTAATTATACTTAGAGGTGTAGTTGAAGACAATGCAAGTGGTACTATAGCTAATATAGGGACAATTACAAATACTGATGGTATAACTGACCCAGACCTTACAAATAATATTTCAACAGTTATTACTCCAATTCGCTCACAAGCTAATTTGGGGATAGTGAAAACTGTTGATAATAGTACTCCTTATGTAGGCGATGATGTGGTGTTTACTTTAACAGTAACAAATTATGGACCTACTGCTGCTGATAATGTGGAAGTTACAGACTTGTTGCCTAATGGTTATACTTATGTTTCGCACAACACATTGTCGGGTACTTATGATAATATTACTGGAATATGGAATATTGCAAATATACCTTTCCCAGGAACTGTAGTGCTAGATATTACGGCGACTGTTAATTTGCCAGGTGTAGGTGTTGACTATTTAAATATTTCAACAATCACTGATTTAGACCAGTATGATCCTGATACAAATAACAACGAAGATGACGAAATTACTAATCCAGTTAATGTTATTATTGCAAATGATGATAATGGCGGACCTATAAATGGTTACCTTGGAGCAGTAAATATTCTTAATGTTTTTGGAAATGACTTGTTAAACGGTCTAGCAGTAATTCCTGCAGATTTAATTCTGACTGAAACGCTTGCTGATCCAACAGGGAATTTAACGCTTAATGCTGATGGCAGTGTAGATATTGCTTCTGGAACACCAGAGGGAACTTATACATTGACTTATCAAATCTGTGAAATTGCAAATCCAACAAATTGTGATGATGCGATTGTTACTATTACAGTTGAAGCTCCTGCAATTATTGCAAATGACGATACAGCTGGTGGTATTGATGGAAATACAGGAGCAAATGCTATTTTAAATGTATTTGACAACGATTTGTTAAACGGAAATCCTGTTGACCCAGCAGAAGTAATTCTTACAGAAACAGTTGCTGAACCAAACGGGTATCTTATTTTAAATCCTGATGGAACAGTGGACGTAGCTCCTGGAACACCAGAAGGAACTTATACTTTAACTTATCAGATTTGTGAGGTTTTAAATCCCACTAATTGTGATGATGCAATTGTAACAATTACTGTTGCAGCGGCTTCGATTATCGCAAACGATGATTTTGCTTATGATGTAAATGGTTATGCTGGTGAAACAGCTGTTGTCAATGTGTTTGATAACGACTTGTTAAGTGGCAGTCCAGTTAATCCTGCAGACGTTAATTTAACAGAAACTGTAGCCGATCCTACTGGAAATCTTACTTTAAATCCTGACGGAACAGTGGACGTAGCTCCAGGAACACCTGAGGGTACTTATACTTTAACTTATCAGATTTGTGAGGTTTTAAATCCCACTAATTGTGATGATGCAATTGTAACTGTAACCGTTGCAGCAACTCCTATTATTGCAAATGATGATACTGGAAATAATGTAAATGGATATACTGGACAAAATGGAATCCTTAACGTGTTTGACAATGACTTGTTAAATGGAGATCCTGTTATTCCTAGTCAAGTAATTTTAACCGAAACTGTTCCAGAACCTAATGGATATCTTACTTTAAATCCTGATGGAAGCGTAGATTTAGCTCCTGGAACACCAGAGGGAACTTATACTTTGACTTATCAAATCTGTGAAGTTTTAAACCCTACTAATTGTGATGATGCTGATGTTATTATCACAGTGAGTGCAGCTACAATAATTGCAAATGATGATTATGCTAATAATATTAATGGATTTGCAGGCGAAACCGCTGTTGTGGTTGTATTTGATAATGATTTATTGAATGGAAATCCCGTTAATCCGACGGAAGTAAGTTTGACAGAAACAATTCCTGAAGCTAACGGATACTTAGTTCTTAATCCTGATGGTACTGTTGATGTTCTTCCAGGAACTCCTGCAGGTACTTACTATTTAACTTATCAAATCTGTGAAGTCTTAAATCCTGGCAATTGTGATGATGCTCAAGTGTTTGTTACAGTACTCGCAACAGGTATTGGTGCAGTTGATGACGATTTTACATCTACTCCTGTTGATTGCGAACTTGGCGGAATTGCTGGAAATGTTCTTTCTAACGACTTACTTGATGCTATACCAGTTGATTTTAATGATGTAACTATTACAATAACAAATGATGGTGGCATAACAGGTGTTACAATTTCAGCCAACGGAGATTTGAATATCCCTGCTGGTTTAGCAGTTGGAACATACAATTTATCATATCAGATTTGTGAAGTAATCAATCCTTTAAATTGTGATGCTGCTGATATTATAGTTACTGTTTTAGATTCTGAGGATCCAACAATAACTTGTCCAGCTGATGTTGCCGTAAATAGCGATGCTGGTTCTTGTGAAGCAACAGGTGTTGTTATTGGCACTCCAACAGTTAATGATAATTGTGGTGTGAATACTGTAATTGGCGTAAGAGATGATATGCTAGCATTATCCGACCCATATCCTTTGGGTACAACAACTATTACTTGGACTGTTACTGATTATAGTGGAAACTTCGCAACTTGTAATCAACTTGTTGTTGTTACAGATGTTGAATTACCAACAATAACTTGTCCTACAGATGTTTCTGTAAATACTGATGCAGACGAATGTACAGCAAGTGGTGTTGTTTTAGGAACACCAACAACTGATGATAATTGTACTGTTGCAAGTGTAACAAATGATGCTCCAGCGGTATTTCCAATCGGAACAACTACAGTAACATGGACAGTAGAAGATGCTTCTGGTAATATTGCAACATGTGAGCAATTAGTAACAGTAACAGATGTTGAATTACCGACAATAACTTGTCCAGTCGATGTAGCAGTAAATACAGATGTTGACGAATGTACAGCAAGTGGTGTTGTTTTAGGAACACCAACAACCGATGATAATTGTACTGTTGCAAGTGTAACAAATGATGCTCCAGCGGTATTTCCAATCGGAATAACTACAGTAACATGGACAGTAGAAGATGCTTCTGGTAATATTGCAACATGTGAGCAATTAGTAACAGTAACAGATGTTGAATTACCGACAATAACTTGTCCAGTCGATGTAGCTGTAAATACAGATGTTGACGAATGTACAGCAAGTGGTGTTGTTTTAGGAACACCAACAACCGATGATAATTGTACTGTTGCAAGTGTAACAAATGATGCTCCAGCGGTATTCCCAATCGGAACAACTACAGTAACATGGACAGTAGAAGATGCTTCTGGTAATATTGCAACATGTGAGCAATTAGTAACAGTAACAGATGTTGAATTACCGACAATAACTTGTCCAGTCGATGTAGCAGTAAATACAGATGTTGACGAATGTACAGCAAGTGGTGTTGTTTTAGGAACACCAACAACTGATGATAATTGTACTGTTGCAAGTGTAACAAATGATGCTCCAGCGGTATTCCCAATCGGAACAACTACAGTAACTTGGACAGTAGAAGATGCTTCTGGTAATATTGCAACATGTGAGCAATTAGTAACAGTAACAGATAATCAAATACCTGAGATAATATGTCCAGACGACATTTCAAGTTGTTCTAATGTAATTGAACTTATAGCTCCAGTTGTTTCTGATAATTGTGGAATCGCTGATATATCTAATGATGCACCAGCTGTATTTCCAATCGGAGAAACAACAACAGTTACATGGACGGTTATTGATGTAAATGGAAATGAATCACAATGTGAGCAATTGGTAAGTATTTCAACTCTAGAGATTGATATAAGTGCCTCATCTCAAGTTACATGTTCAGATGTATCTGATGGTGAAATTACTGTAACAGTTACAGGTGCTTATGGAGATTTGACTTATAGCTTAAATGGTGGTTTAGCACAATCATCAAACATATTTACAGGCTTACCTGCTGATACATATACAGTTGAAGTTGTTGATGAAAATGGATGTTCAGTAGTAGCTGACGCTGTAATTATTGCTAATCCAGAACAACTTGAGGCAACTGCAAGTGCAGACATACAAGTATCTTGTTTTGATGCAAACGATGCAACACTTACAGTTAGTGCAACTGGTGGAACTGGCGAATATACTTATATTTTAAACGGTGAAATTTCTCAATCATCAAACATTTTTGAAAACCTTTCAGCAGGTGTTTATACTGTTGAGGTAGTGGACGAGAATGGATGTTCTGTAATTACTGAAGAACAAACAATAACTAATCCATCTGCAATAAACGCAAGTGTAAGCGGAGATGATATGGTAACTTGTTTTGGTGCAGATGATGCGACATTAAATGTTAATGCAACTGGTGGAACTGGCGAATATTTATATAGCCTTAATGGTGGTGAATCTCAAATCTCAAATGTGTTTGAAAATCTGACAGCAGGAGAATATACAATAATGGTAACTGACGAAAACGGTTGTTATCAGATTGTTGAAGCCACAATAGGCTCGCCAGAAGCGTTTAGTTTAACTTATAATTCTTATTGTGAAACTGGAATTGTTGGCATAAACCTGAGTGCTACTGGTGGTACAGAACCTTTTAATTATTCAATTGATGGAGGTGCAACTTATCACGAAACAAGTAGTTTCGCAGACTTAACTAATGAAACATCACTATTTATTGTTGCTATTGATGCAAATAATTGTGTAAGTCCTGTGATTGAAGTTCCAGTTGAGAGTTTAAATACACTTGAGGCAACAGCGACCGTTATAAATCATAATAATTGTTATGGAATGAATGATGCTGTTGTTGAGATGGATATCTCAGGCGGTGATGCTCCTTACATCTTTACCGTAAATGGCGATGAGGTATATTATGATAGTATCTTAAACAATCTTGCTTCAGGTAACAATGTAATCACAATTAGAGATTCGCATGGTTGTCCCGCCGAAACAGAAGTAAACATTATTGCAAGCGAGCCTATTGAATTTGAACTAATTTCTAAAACTAATGCTGACTGTAATGGAAACAATAATGGAGAAGTAGAAATTGAAGTTATTGGTGGGTTTGCTCCTTATGACTATATTTGGGGAGATGGCTCTAATCAGAGTATAGTAACTGGATTAAATGCTGGTACTCATACTGTTACTGTTACAGACCTTAAAGGTTGTGAAGTAACTTATGAAATAATAATAGATACAGAGCAGATTTCTGAGCTGCCTGAAGTTCATAATGTGTTTACTCCAAATAATGATGGGCAAAACGATCTCTTTACAATTAAAAACATTGAGCTGTTCCGTGAAAACAAACTTGTTGTTCTAAACAGATGGGGTAACGAAGTTTACACTAAGTCTTCTTATAATAATACATGGGATGGTAGTAATTTAAGTGAAGGAACTTATTTCTACATTTTAAATGTAAGAATGTGTGATGAGATGAAAACAATAGATGGATACATAACAATATTAAGATAAGTCAGGTTTAACTTAAAACAATTAACAAAATGAAAAGTAAATATATATTAGTGGTTTTAGTATTATTAACAATACAGGGTTTTGCTCAGCAAAGCTCTGTATTTAACCAATACATTTTTAATCCAATGACAATAAATCCTGCGTATGCAGGAACAAAACAATGGACAAGTATAAACTCAGTTTACACCTCGCAGTGGACAGGTCTTGACGGAGCACCCTCAACTCAAATGATTAGTATAGAAGGAGCATTATCAGAATCTATGGGATTAGGTTTACAATTTATTAATGATAAAATAGGAGCACAGTACCAGCAATCTTTGTATGGATCTTACTCTTACATTTTAAAATTGAATGATAAGTTTAAACTTTCTATGGGTTTAGCAGCAGGTATTAGTTATTTTACTTTAGATGGAACAAAACTCAACTCTGAAACTATTGACGACGCAGCTGTTCCAGTAACTAGGGTAAACTCACTCCGTATTGACCCTAAGTTTGGATTGTTTCTTTACTCAGATAGGTTTTATGCAGGATTATCTTCTACCGATTTATTGGGAGATTTAATTCAAGCTCCTGATGGTTACGCTGTTGCTCAACAAAGACATTATTATTTTACAGCTGGTTATGTTTTTGATCTTGGTAAAGATATTAAGTTAAAGCCTAGTTTTCTTATTAGAGAAGACTTTAAAGCTTTGACAAATTTTGATGTTAGTACTTATGTCTTATTTAAAGAAACATTCTGGTTAGGTGCAACTTATAGATTTGGTGCCGATTTGCTAGCTAGTGAGAGTCTTGATAATAGTCTTAAATTAAGAGATGCTATTGTGTTTATGACAGAATGGAATATAAATCCAAGTCTTGTAATTGGATATGCATATACTCATAGTTTAACTGCTTTAAGTGGTTTTTCTGGTCATGAAATAATGCTAGATTATACTTTACCAAGAAAACGCGATACTAGGATGAAAACACCGAGATATTTTTAACGAATTACTATTTTAGAGATTTTTCATTAAATGAATATTGGGTAACTGAGCGAAATCGAAGGCACCGCAACAAAAACAAAAGAATTATGAAAACAAATTATACAATATTTAAAATGTTTCTTCCTTTACTGTTTATTTTTACAGTAAATGGTGTAAATGCACAGTCTAATGCAAAGGCCGAAGAACAAATGCAAAAGTATGAGTATTTTAAAGCTATTGAAACATATCAACAGCGTTTTGAAAAGCATCCGGCTACTTCAAAAGAAATTCGGAATGTAACATATTGTTATATGCAGGTTAATGATACAAAGTCTGCTGTCAAGTGGATGGAAAAACTTGTAAATACTTCTGATGTAAAAGCTGAAGATATTATGATTTATGCTGATTTACTTAAATCGGAAGGTCGATACTCAGATGCAAATATTCAATATGAGAAGTATAAAACTTTAGTTCCATCTGAAAGTAAAATTGTTGATAAAAAGATACAATCTTCAAAAAAAGCAATTTCCTGGACAAACGAACCTGAACACTTTATTGTCAAAAACGAAGAGAAATTTAATTCCGACAAATCAGATTTTGGTCTAATTGCTTTTGAAGAGGACTTTTACATTACGTCGGATAGAACTTCGGAAAGTATGCCTCCTATAAATAATAATGTTTATGGCTGGACAGGAAATCCATATTTAAAATTGTATGAAGTTAAAATGAAGCAATCTGATGTTGAAGAAATCAATTTTATTAAAGAAATTAACGACCAATTTCATAATGGACCAGGGGTTTTTGCTGAAAACAATAATAAAATATATTTTACACGAACTAAAACTGTTAAACAGACTCAAAAGACAACTAATCCAGATCCAACAAGTTGGTTTAATGATTATGAAAGTGATATTTATACTAATAGACTTGAGATATATTCAGCGGAACTTATTGATGGGAAATGGGATAAAATAACTCCTTTTGAGAATAATAATGCAGAACTCTATTCAACAGGTCATCCAGCATTGTCGCCAGATGGAAAAATATTGTATTTTGTTTCGGATATGCCTGGAGGTTTTGGTGAGACAGACATTTATTATAGTGAAAAAAATAGTGATGGTTCTTGGGGAGCCCCACAAAATGCTGGTGATAAAATAAATACTGACGGTAAAGAAGTTTTTCCCTTTGTTGATAGAAACGGAATACTGTATTTTTCAAGTGATGGTCATGCAGGGATGGGCGGTTTAGATTTATTTAAGTCAACAGGAAATAAAAACAAATGGTCAAAACCCGAAAATTTAAAGTATCCATTAAATTCACCGAAAGACGATTTTTCAATTTATGTTCTTGAAACGGATAGTATTGGCTACTTTTCGTCAAATCGTTATGGAGGCTTAGGCAGTGATGATATTTATAGTTTTATTTATTCGCCTCCACCTCCTCCTGTTCCTACAGAGTTGATACTTGTTGTAAATACTTATGAAAGAATGGACGATGAAACCATTGTAGCTTTAGCTGATGTTGATGTGCATTATCATATTAATGAAGAAATTAATTCAATTTCGATTGAGGAGTCATCTCCTGGATTATATATGACCACTGTGGATTGTGATGCTAAATATGTTGTCAATGGAATTAAAGAAGGTTATTTTACTCAGGCCTATGATTTTGAAACCGTTTGTGAAACGATGAATGATACAGTTTACGCACAATTAATTTTAGAAAAGATTGTTATTAATAAAGCAATTGTTATCGAAAATATTTATTATGACTTCGATAAATGGGATATAAGACCCGATGCAGCGATCGAGTTAGATAAGATTGTTGATTTACTTGTCGAGAATCCTTCTATTATTATCGAGTTAGGTTCTCATACGGACTCACGAGGATCTGATTCTTACAATAAATCACTTTCGCAAAAGAGAGCAGAGTCTGCAGTTCAGTATATTATCGAACATGACATTGATAAAAACAGAATAACTGCAAAAGGATATGGCGAGACTGCTTTAGTAAATAAGTGTTCTAATGGTGTAAAATGCTCTGACGAAGAACACCAGATGAATCGCCGTACAGAATTTAAAGTTACTGGTTTTAGTAAAGAACAGCCTGTTATATATAGTACAGAAGATTAAGATTTTCAGTGTTTTTTTCCTTTTAAGACGGGGCTTTAAGCCCCGTCTTTTTTTGTAAATACATTTTTAAAATTATACTATTATTTAATGATTGCTCAATGTTATACCTAAATTCATTGAGATAGCTCTGCAAGTATTCTGGCTGAAATTCCCTGATTTAAAGATTAGCCTTAAATTTGCAGTAGAATTTTGACTTTACATTGCCGACAAAGAAATTCAATTTTATTTCTATTAGTAATGGAGGCAATGTAAACGTCAGTAAAGATCACAAAACAAGACCACAAAATTGGAACATGGAAAGTAAAAAAACATTAGTCTTTCATGAGACCTCATCTAGATATTGGGCGATAAAATTTAATAGATTCATAAATGAAAGTTTCTTTAATTGCACAGCCATGATAAATAATTTAGGTAAAATATTGAGTATTCATTTTATTGTTTTTATCAAGACTAGCTTAGTACATGACAAAAATTATTAATCAATTATAAACTAAGCACTTATTAACAATTTATCATTAATAAAATAAGCAATGCTAAAAGTCTTGCCATTCAGCACGTTAAATGTTTTCTTTTGCTCACAAGTATTGGTTTTCGAGTAACTCGAAAATCAGATTGTGGTCGAACTCGAAAACCAGATTGTGGTCGTAAACCAAATTGTGGCAGTAACGAGAAAAGCAGATTGTGAAATATCAAACAGAAATAGATATTGTTAAATTTTTGTCATGTACTTATCAAGACTAGTCATAATAAAAAGTTTTTATTCGGTTTTAAGAGACTGTGTAGTAGTTAAATACTAATTTACGAAATAATAACATATGTAATAAAATCGCAACTTAGTTGTTTTTTGTGAAAATAAAATTCTTCTTTATTGGAATTTTTATTCGTTTTTACGTATTTTTGTAAATAATTAAAAGTCACTTATATGAATTGTTCGTTGAAAAAAATCTTTATCCTTATTATCGCACAATGTTTTTGTGTTATAGCTTTTTCTCAAAATGTTCAAGATTCGGTTGTAATAGTTGATACAACAGATGCATCTGTGTACAGAGATATGGATTTATCTAAAGAGTATCAAGGGTTTAAAAATACTAATATCACAATAAGACCGCCAAAACATTTCATGGAGTTTAGTTCAGATGAGGTTTCCGGATTTTTAAATACTGGAACAGCCGCAAGTATTGTTGGGTTTGAGTATAAAGATGTTCCGTATATTGGATTTTATGAAAATGTTGCAGACTCTGCTTTTAGTGCTGTAGATAATGCAAAATTCTTGGGCTTTGAGGAAACAAAAACATTGGCAGGTTATCAAGCAAAATTTTATTTCTATGGTTTTGTTGTTGATAAAGTTGATATAATCAGAATAATGTTTGTAACAGGTGATGAAAAACAAATGATTTTCTTACAAGCAAATTATCCTGCAGGTTTTGATATGCTGCTTCGCCCTGTGATTGTTCAAAGTTTACTATCAGTAGAATTTTAATTTTTGATTATGAAAAAAACATTTATCATATTGATATTTTCTTTTATTTCGATATTTAGCTATTCTCAAGTAACAGAAAATTATCACACACCATTTGAAACAAATAATCAGAATCTTTGGCAAGCCGGAACGGGTGGGCTGTTTGAAATTAATCATGTTTTCTTTGATGAAGGTTTTAATAATAGTATAACTTTTGGTCCTATATACAATGTTGCAGGTTTTGATTTTGGAGCGAGTATTAGTGCAGGAGCTTGGGCGCAAGTTGGAGCTGGATTACAAATAAACTTTGGAACAGAGCAAGTAGATATTGATTATGATGCAAATATGCATATTGTTAGACCTCCAAATTTTTCATTTGACCCAGGAGAGCAGTTAATTATTAATACATCTTTTACACCAACACCGCCTCCTGGTGCAAGTAATATTGTAACAGATGTTTACGATGCAAATATGAGACTCTATCTCAAATTTGGAATGGGATTAAATTTATCAGCAAATGTGTGTGTATTTGGTTGTTCAAATATTGATATTTTAGATCTTAACCTGCCTACAAGAGAATATGATATGGTTAGTGTCAGTAGTCTTAATGGAATAAGTTTGTTGGATGGTATGTTCAATTGGCCGGTAGGTGGTGTTTTTCCTTTTCATTATGAGGATCCTTATAGCATATCAACCACAGACATAAACTTGCCAAGTAATGCTGGAGCAACAACTTATTTGGATGGAAACGAACTTCACTCTTTTCTTAATCCCATAAACTCAAACGACTCGTATTTTAAGCTCTATTTTTCTATCCCTAATTTTATTGGAGCTCTTCACATACCTTATGTATCCGCAGTTTTTGCAAATTTAAGTAATAGTTGGGAGGCAGGACCAATTTATCTAAATTACACTCTTTTGGAAGCTGGATTTAGAGTTGCCTTATTTCATAAACAACATCTAATTTTAGATCCAACTATGAAAGGAAAATTTAATTTCGAAACAGATCTTGATTATGAAGTAATTAATCCTACAAACGGGAATATTATTGCACAAGGGTACGGATCAGAAATAGATTATACTGTGGGAGATAGAATAAAAATAGATTATCCATGTAATTATGATTTTATTGAGGTAACTCCATCATTTGAAATGGAAAATACTTTCACAAATCATACTTACGATAGTATAGCTTTGGATTTTGTTTTTGAAATGTTGACTTTCAATTTGGGAATGAATTCTGTTACTGTAATTCCTCAGATTTGTATCCCTATTTATTATCCTTGCCCTACTTGGTCTAATCCATTAAAATTTTGTAAAAAAACTGTTTGCACGCCCGAAGTTGTTTTTGATGGATTTGATGTAGGTTTTGGTCCACTCGTTGATTGGCAACCAAATCTATTTAATATTAAGTATGATTGGTGTAATAATAATTGGGCTATGCAAGGTTTTAATTCATTTCCTAATCAAACACCTTTTAGGCTTGAACCTCGTAAGTTTTCTGTTGACTTAAATGTAACAGATGTTCTTTGCTATGGCGATGAAACAGGTACAGCTACTGCCACTGTAACAAATGGAAATCCACCATATATCTATGAATGGTCAAATGGTGAAATTATATCAACAAATCAAACAACGAATACTCAAACAGGATTACCAGCAGGAACTCATTGGGTTATTGTTCGCGACACTAAAAATTGTTCAGTGTTCGATTCTAAAGTTATTGTAGAACCAGAAGCTGCATTGGCAATATCATTTGATGTTGTTAATCCCAACTGTTTTGCTAGTAATGATGGCAGTATCGACATTAATATTACTGGCGGAACTCAACCATATTCTTATAATTGGTCAAATAGCGAAACCACTGAAGATATATCTAATTTAGATGCTGGAGATTTTTCTGTTACTGTTACAGATGATAATTCGTGTAGCTTAACTCAGAGTTTTGTTTTAATAAAACCTGAAGACATATTAGTTACTGTTAGTTCTGAAAATGTATCTTGCTATGGAGAAAATACTGGGTCTATTGAATTGGAAGTTTACGGTGGTGTGGAACCATACTCATATCTGTGGAATACTGGGAGTACAGCAAGTTCAGATATGAATCTTCCTGTTGGAACATATCAAATAACAATCTCAGATGTTAATGGATGTAAAAAATACGAAACTATTGATATTACTGGTCCAGCAAATCCATTATCAAAAACTTCAACGCTTACAGATGTTCTATGTTATGGCGATTCTAATGGTTCTATAGATGTTACTGTTAGTGGAGGGACTCCTCCATATTCTTATTTATGGTATAATTCCGATTTTAATATCATAAATCAAACCTCATCGGCTCTCGTAAATGTGCCTGCAGGGACATATCAATTAATTATTTATGATGCTTTATTATGTTCTGACACATCCGTTTTTATTGTTAATCAACCCGACTCATTGTATTATGAGTTTGAGATTCAGGATGTATTATGTAAAGGACTTGCACAAGGAGAGGTTACCCTAACAGTTTCTGGAGCAACACCTCCTTATACTTTTGAATGGTCTAACGGTGAAAATACCGAAACAATAAGCAACTTGGTGGCAGGTGAATACTTTGTTACTGTAACTGATTTTAATAATTGTGTTTCAGTACTAAGCACTTTTATTAATCAACCAGCAGAAGAACTAATGGTTGAAACAAAACCAACAGATGTTTTATGTTATGGTGCGGCAACAGGAACTGTTTCAGCAATAATTAATGGAGGAACATCACCATATACTTATTTATGGTCTAATAATGAAACTACAATAAACATAACAGATGTTGTTGCTGGAACTTATACAATAACTGTTACTGATGCTCATAATTGTATCGCTTATAGTGGTGGTGTTGTAAATGAACCAGAACTTCCATTAGCGATTGAGCATGTTGTAACTCCTGTTTCATGCTTTGGATATGGTGATGGGGCAATAGATATCACAATGTCGGGTGGTACAATTCCTTATTCTTTGATTTGGGACGATAACACCTATGTCTTTAGTACTAATCAACAATCTATTGATAATATATTTACTGGCATTTACAATATCAGAATTAAAGACGCAAATAATTGCTTTATTATAAGTGAATTTGCTATCATGTCGCCCGATTCTGTGACAATTGATTTTGTATCTAATTTGGTTTCTTGTTTTAACGGTTTCGATGGAAGTTTAACACCAACAATCACTGGTGGAACAGAGCCTTATTCGTATGAATGGAGTAATGGAGATAATACAGAGGAACTCAGTAATGTGTCTGCTGGAACTTATGATCTTACAGTTAGCGATGCAAATGATTGTGAATATTCAGAAAGTGGTGTCGTCGAAAGTTTTACTGAGATTTTTCTTACATCAGAAATTATTCCTGTAACTTGTAAGGATTTAGATGATGCAGCAATTAATGTTGTTGTTGAAGGTGGTACAGGTAATTATTTCTTTGTCTGGTCAAATGGCTTAACAGTTCAAAATGTCGATAATCTTGCACCTGGACAATATACTCTTACTGTTTCTGATGATAATAAATGTGAATCATTGTATGAGTTTGAAATAGAACCAAATTATATTGAGTGTCTGAATATCCCATCTAGTTTTTCTCCTAATAATGACGGTATAAATGATACCTGGGTTATTAGAAGTATCGATACATACTCAGATGCTAGAGTTCAAATATTTAATAAATGGGGGCGTATTCTCTTCGAAAGCACAGGAACTTATACTCCTTGGGATGGTACATTTAATGGTAATCAATTGCCATCAGAAACGTACTATTATATAGTTGATTTGAATAATGGGGATAGTCCTTATACTGGAACAATTACAATTTTAAGATAGATAATAATGGAAGTTAAAAATTGGATTTTGATTTTGATTTTTGCGGGTTTGCTTATTCTTCCCGTAAAACAGGTTTTAGCAGAGAAAATCGATGCTAGACCACCTTGTCATACTATTTCACTAACTGGTACACATGCAACATGTAAGGGTGATACAGATGGGAGCTTGTCTCTTACTATTTCCCCTTCCGCAGGTGCTTATACTATTACATGGTCAACAGGCGATATTAACGTTGATAACTTAAACAACTTACCAGCAGGGTATTATGACGTTAGGGTTATTGATAATAATACTGGTTGTGTCGCTTTTGATATTTTTAGTATTACTGAGCCAGATGTCCTTGAATCTCACGTAACTCATAATAATATCAATTGTTTCGGTCAGTCAACAGGAAATATCTTTTTGGATGTTACTGGTGGTACAGAGCCTTATACTTACACATGGTCGAATGGACTTTCAACAGAAGATAATACCAATATAGTTGCAGGTACATATAATGTTACTATCGTTGATGATCACGGATGTGAAACATCTAATGGTGCTACATTAACAGAACCTGCAATGGCTTTGGGGTCCGATTATGTTGCTACTGATATTTTATGTTTTGGTGATTCTAATTCTGCTATTGATGTTAGTGTTTGGGGTGGGACACCTCCTTATATATATAATTGGAATAGTAATGCATTTAACTCTCAGGATTTAACCAATATTCCTGCTGGAACATACAATCTAATTATTAAAGATATTTTAAATTGCCAAACTACACACACTGTTGTAATTGAAAATCCAGATGTACTTGAAATGGCTGGAACTGATATTGATAATATGTGTTTTGGAGAAGAAAACGGAAGTATTACATTAAGTGTTCAGGGTGGAATACAGCCATACTCATTTACATGGGCAAATTCATCATTGATGTTGAGTTACGATATCCCTGAAATAACAAATTTAGATAGCGACCAATATTTTGTAACGGTAGCCGATGCTAATGGATGTAGCTTGACAGATGATTTCGAAATTACAAGCCCGACAGAATTAGTTACTTTAATTTCTGGGTCAAATGTAAACTTTCTCGGTGGTTCTGATGGACAGATTGACCTAACTGTTAGTGGTGGAGTCCCTCCATATTCTTATGATTGGTCAAATGGAGTAACAACAGAAGATAATAATAATGTTCCAGCAGGAGAATATACCGTTACAGTTACTGATATAAATAGTTGTTTTGTTGAGGAATCAATAATAATTAATGAACCACTCGAGGCTCTGACATTTTCATACGTTGCAACAGATGCATCATGCCATGGATCTACTGATGCAAAAATTTATGCTTATGCTTCAGGAGGTACTCCACCATATTTATATTCTTGGTCAACAGGTAGTGATTTATCATACATATTAAATATTGCTGCCGGAACGTATTCTCTTACTTTAACTGATGGAAATAATGTAGAGTACTCAAGCGATATATTGGTTACTCAACCCGAATCATTTAGCTTTACTCATTCTGCTGTTCAGCCTAGTTGTAATGGTTTTAATGACGGAAGTATTGATTTAACACTTGAAGGTGGATTAGAACCATACAGATATCATTGGTATGATCCAGAATTTGCTCTTGCAGGTTTAACTCAGGATATAAATAATGTCGGGAAAGGTAATTATACTGTAGAGGTGATTGACACAATGGGTTGCCGAAGTGAATATTCAGTTATTATTAATGAACCAGAAGCTATTGAACTAAGTATTACTGAAAGTAACATTCAATGTGCTGGAGGTACTTCAGGTAGTATTCATTCTCAGGTTGCTGGTGGAACAGAACCATATTCATATATTTGGTCTAATGATGCAACTACTGCTGACTTACTCGATCTTTCTGTAGGACAATATTCTTTAACGGTATCTGATGCAAATTCTTGCCTAGCTTATATTCAGGCAGTAATTACAGAACCAGAGCCAATATATATCAAGCTAACATCTTATAAAACTAGTTGTATCGACCAATCTGATGGTTATATTACTTCTTATATTGAAGGAGGCAGCGGTGGATATGATCTGACTTGGAGTAATACCGAAACAACTGATGATATTTACGATTTAACTGGAGGAGAATATACCTTGGATGTTATAGATGTTTACGGATGTTCTGCAAATGCTTCTACTACTGTAGAAATTAGCGAAGTTGCATGTTTAACAATTCCAACATCTTTCTCTCCTAATGGAGACGGAATTAATGACGATTGGGTAATAAATAACTTGTATCTATATCCTGATTGTAATATGCAGATATTTAATAAATGGGGGTCTGTAGTTTTTGAATCTCCAGGATATGCAAGTAATTGGGATGGAACATATAATGGAAATCCATTACCAGCAGGGACTTATTACTATATTTTGAGTTTTACAACAAGTTTAGAAACACTAACAGGGACAATAACAATATTAAAATAAACGATCAAAACATTTAAAAAGATGAA
This sequence comes from Bacteroidales bacterium, assembly GCA_028686735.1. Classification (GTDB taxonomy): domain Bacteria; phylum Bacteroidota; class Bacteroidia; order Bacteroidales; family ML635J-15; genus Bact-19. The sequence continues at coordinate 4,895 of JAQUBO010000006.1, read as the reverse complement.
AAAAACAATCTTATTAATTACGATTTTAGCTTTAGGATTAAATGCTTTTAGTCAACAAATACCTTTGCATTCACAGTATATGATGGATTTATCTACAGTGAATCCTGCTGTAGCAGGAAGTTATGATTTTACACCTATAAGTTTAAACTATCGTCAGCAATGGGTCGGATTCGAAGGTGCTCCAGTAACCCAATATTTTAATGCACATAAATATATGGGTAAAAATGTGGGTTTGGGAATTTCATTATTTAATGAGCTAACATCTCCAACGCGTAGAACAGGAATGCAAGTATCTTTTGCCTATCATATTCCATTGTCAGAAGATTTCTCAAAAAAATTGTCTTTTGGTTTAGCTCCTGTTGTGTTTCAACATTATCTTAATGCTAGTTTGATAACTACAGATCAACCAAATGATCCAGCTGCCGAAAGTGGATTTAATAATCAGTTTTGTCCAGATGCAAATTTTGGTGTAATGTTTTCAAAAAACAATCAATATTATGTCGGATTATCTGTATTTAATTTGTTGCAGATTAGGAGAGATTTATTTCAGGTTATGGACCAAATTGAGAACCCTATAGAAAGATCGTTTTATTTAGTTGGTGGATATCAATTTCATGTTCACGAAGATTTCTCAATAGATCCTTCTGCTTTGGTTCAGTATCAAATAAATGCACCATTTCAGTTTGATGTGAACCTAAGAGGTGTTTATAAAAATAGGTTTGGATTGGGTGTGTCTTACAGATATGAAGACGCAGTGGTTTATATGGCTTTTGTTTCATTTAATAATTTTAGAGTTGGTTATTCTTACGATATGACTCTCTCAGATATTAGTATGTATTCTTTTGGTTCAAATGAATTCCATGTTTCATATCGTATTCCAAGTAAAAGCAGTTCCGTGGAAAGTCAAACAAGCATGCCAATGTTCTACTAGTGTTAATTGTTTAGCAAAATATTTATTTTATGAAGTATTATTTTTCTTTTTGCATTGTTTTAAGTCTGATGTTATTTCTGAGTACTAATTTAATATCTCAGGAGAATGCAGTAAATGACTTTATTGCCGAACAAAAATATGATGATGCAATTAATGTTATTTTGATGGGTGGTGAAATAAAAAAATTATCCACAACATCCCTAGAAAATCTCGGATATTGTTATTTAATGACAAGAAAATATGGAAATGCAGAAACTGTTTATGCAGAATTATTGACTCGTCCTAAAGTAGCAATTGAAAATCATGTGAGTTATGCCGAATTACTCTTGATTAGTGAAAAGTATCAACAAGCAAAAGAACATTTTTTAACTTATCTGTCCGAAAATGAAGACGACTTATTAGTTTATAATAGAATGGTGTCATGTGATTCGTTAAAAAAGTGGAATAGTGAAGAGCAAGATTATACAATCGAAAGTTTCAACGAAATGAATACTGCTTATAATGAGATTTGTGCATGTCAAAAGGACGAAAACTTTATCTATCTCTCCAATAAAGAATATGCAGAGGGCGAAGTCCTTATTGCAGGAAATGGAATCCCACAGTTAAATTCTTATAATTCACAGGGAACTAATAAAATTAAAGATTATTTAACAAATAAATATTGGTGCAGTCTTACTGTATATAGTGAATCAAGAAAACAATATGCTCATTCGGTGCGGAAAATAAGTAAGAGCCTCCAAGAAATTACTTTAGCAAAATCAGTTATACTGTTTGAAAGTGAAAATAATAACTCTATTGACGGTTTAGAGAAATTCACTTGGCAGGGTATGCCAGACGATATAAATATTTCTCATCCCTCATTTACTAAGAATGGTAACAGATTGTATTTTACATCCGACATGCCTAATGGTTATGGTGGTATGGATATTTATTATTCTGATTATAAGAATAATCAGTGGACAGTTCCAGTAAATCTTGGGAATAAAATAAATACTCCATTAGACGAAATTGCTCCAGTAGTAAACGATTCTGTTTTGTATTTTTCATCTTTAGGATTACCTGGATATGGTAATTTTGATGTTTTTATTTCTCACATTGATGGAAATTCATTTTCAAAACCCGAAAATCTAAAAGCTCCAATTAATTCAATAGGGCAAGACATGTTCTTTTATCCTTATGCAGGTAACGAGTTCTTATTATCATCAAGAAGATCGTCAATTGGAAAAGGTGGTTTTGATGTTTACAAATTAACAAAAATACAAGATGAACCTGTAATAGTACCTGACGAAACAGTTGTTGTTGTTGTTCATCAAATGGACATTGCAGATTTTAATGCCCCAAAAGTATTTTTCAAAACTAATAGTTCAGAGATTTATAGTAATTATGATAATGCTTTGAAGAATCTTGCTGATTCTTTAATTGAATATAAAGATGTTCATGTTCAGTTGTCTGGTTATACCGATATTTCAGGAACAGATGCAATAAATTCTGAACTGTCAATTAAAAGAGCGGAATCTGTAGCACAAAAACTGTTTAGCTTTGGTGTTCCAAAATCACAAATAACTTTTGAAGGTCTTAGTGTAAAACAGGACGTTATTGTTGATAATTTGAGATACCATGTTGCTGTTGGTACAATTAATAATGATGAGGGAGCTGAATGGTTTAGCAATCGATTAGAGAATCGTTATGATATTTTGGTACTCCCTAATTCAAAATATTATAGCTATTGTGTAGGCGATTTTGATAATATAGCGGAAGCAGATTTGTTAAAAAAAGAAATTGAAGAAAAGTACGACTTAACAGGTGTATCTATTGCCAGTTATTTGGGAAGAGGTTTACCAAATTTTGAAATGTCAATTAACAGAAGAGTCGATTTTAGGCTTTTTAGAAAAAAATAGAATATTGCATTCTAACATTATGAATAATTGTAAATTATGAAAAAAATACTATCAATAAGTTTGATTTTAAGTCTATTCGTTGCTAACCTTTTTGCCGATGACTATTATTGGGTAGGAGATGGTGGAGATTGGACAGATTATACAACTCACTGGGCAACAAGTTCTGGTGGTAGCAATATGCATACTACTATCCCGGGTATTAATGACAACGTATATTTTGATGAAAATTCTTTTGTTAATGACTCACAAGTTTGTGCAATAGATACAAGTTTTATTGAATGTGCATTAATGGATTGGACTGGAGTAATAAATTTACCTGAATTTATTTCAACATCAAGTGATACATTAATATTTGGATCAACTCTAATACTTCCTGGCAAAGCAAACCTTAACTTTAATATTAGTGGATTAATTATTTTCCGACCATTACTTGCAGGTCAAACTTTGATTTTCGATCCTGTTGATCATGAAATAAATGCAAATGTTTTAATTGATATTGATAACGGAAACTTAAATGTGATATCTGATTTGCAGTTGCCAAAAAAAGATTTAAGACTGATAAATGGAACATTAAATCTTTCGTCTAATAATCTGAAAATCAGACACTTTAACGCACAGTCTAATACCCAATTACCCGTCTCTGTAACAGATGCTGCAATTACTGGAATTGATACTGTTTTTTGTCGTGGATCATTGCACTTTACAGACCAGTTAGATATAGCTGCTTTTAATGGTGCCATTAAATTTATTTCACAATTAGTTGATACGAATTATGTTAATTTCGAAAATCATACGCTTACATCTGAAATTATTTTTAACTCAGGTAAAAAGTATTTTGCAATAAGTGATATAAATACTGATAAGGATATTTTATTACAATTCTCCGGAAAATTCTATTCGCAAAATCACAATATTACTTGCCATTCTTTCGAGAGTACAGAGCCGATGGTTAGAACAATTGACTTAGGAACATCTGATTTAACTGTCTCCGAAATATCCCTTCAAAGTATTGGGCTAACATTTATGTCAGCAACAGCCAATCTTATTTTTAGTGGTACAGAAGATCTTGTTTTTAACACAAATAAAAGTGACTTGCAATTTGTAGATGTCTCAGTTGTATCTGCTCAAAAAGTTTTATGGGATGGTAAAATTGCTTGTGCAAATTTCAATCTTGCTCCTGGTGTAAAAATGCTAATGGAAAGTGAAACAGAAATTAATTTTGCAAACTTGAATGCTATTGGAAACTGTGGTCAATATATTGAGTTGCGTGCTTTGTGTGACGAAGAGTTGCTCTTAACAGGAACTTGTGTAAATGTTTTGCCAGTCTTTAATGCTTCTTCACCAGTCTCAGCTCAATATCTAAAAATATCTAATGTAAAGGCTACTGGTTCTGTTTTTACGGCTTCAAATTCATTTGACGAAGGAGGAAATGTTAATTTTACAATCACTGAGCCAGCAAGTGTTTCAACTCTATATTGGATTGGAAATACAGGTAAATGGAACGATACAGGAAATTGGTCAGCTTCTTCAGGTGGAGTACCAGACGCATGTATCCCATCTAAAAACACGCATGTGGTATTTGACAATAGTTCGTTCTCAGCTAATGATACTGTAAAACTTTTCGATTATGCTTATTGTGCTTCGATGACATGGACAGGATTATCTGGAAATATAGTTTTTGATGGTGATGGAAATTTGTTTGTTACAGATAGTATCGTTTTAAATAATAATCTGAGTGCTGATTTTAATGGAAATATCTACCTTGAAAGTTCCGCTCCTTATGACACACTTACTATTACTTCAAATGGATCTGAATTCAATGCAAAAGTGTTTGTTGAAGGAACTCAATTGTGGAATTTTGTTGATGCTGTTGTCATAAATAATGATTTAAACTTTATTAATGGACGTTTGAAATTTAGCGGAGGATTAGCAGATATTGATAATTTTATATCAACAAATTCAAATGTTAGAACTATAGATTTAACTAATACCGTTTTAAAATTAAAAGGTACTAATGTGGTTTGGGATGTGTCAGATTCTAATCTTACTACAACATTTGCTAATTC
>JAQUBO010000328.1 GCA_028686735.1 Bacteroidales bacterium | reverse complement strand
GGCTTTGAGTCCGTAAGTAAGGAACCAGATTTAGAACAAATAGATAGTTTTATTAAGTGCTTAGATGAGAAGTTATTTAAAATTGGAATTAATAAAATCAATTTGATATTCCCTCCAATTGTTTACAATGAATCTTTAATTTCTAAATTAATAAACGCATTTTATATAAACCAATATACAACAACGAATGTCGATTTAAGTAATTACTTTTCTACAGAAAACCTAAATGAAGAATATCATAAATTTATTAAATATAATGCTAGAAAGAACTTAACACTTGCATTAAAAAACAATTATGTTTTTAGAAAATGTGATACTGAAGAAGAAAAACTTAATGCTTATGACATAATAAAACTTAACAGAATGCAAAGAGGGTTTCCATTAAAGATGAGTTTTGAACAAGTCCTTACAACTTCTGAGATTATTGATGCGGATTTTTTTCTTTTAGGTAAAGAAAATCAACCTGTTGCTTCAGCTATAGTTTTTAAAGTGTCTTCTGATATTGTACAAGTAATTTATTGGGGAGATAATCATGATTTTGCATCTCCAAGACCAATGAACTTATTAGCCTATAAAGTTTTTGAGTATTATAAAAATGCAGGTATTAGAATTGTTGATATTGGACCATCAACAGAAAATAGCATTCCGAATTTTGGATTGTTTAACTTCAAGGAAAGTATTGGCTGTAATGTTTCGTTAAAATTCAGTTTCACTAAAGTCTATCAAAAATGAAATTTGCTTTAATGGGTAGAGGAGGATTATTAACTTCCATTGTATTAGAAAAACTTGTAGATGGTGGTTATCCTCCAGAGTTTGTTGCTATTGAAAAAACCGAATCAAAATATCCTAATTTAACAGAACGCACTTGTCAAAAACATGCAATTCCGTACAAAATTATTGAAAAAATAAATAGCGAAGAAACTTTAGAGATTATACGCCAAAATTGTATAAAACTATTTGTTGTAGCAAGTTTAGGTACAATTCTTAAAAAAGAACTGCTTGACACATGTAAATTTATTAATCTTCACATGGGCATATTACCAGATTATAAAGGAGCATATACAAATTTTTGGAAAATAAAAAATGGAGATGATGTATTTGGTGCAACAATTCATGAAATGACAGAGAAAATAGATTCTGGAAGGATAATATATCAATGTGAGAAAGATTTTTCTGGTGTTATTCATGGATTTGATTTTATTAGACAAAATTATCTAATGGCAGCTGAAGGTTTAATGGAATGTATTCGATCAGGTAAAATTGAAGAAGATAAAAAAGAGACATCTCCTTTGCCAAAAGGAAATTACTTTCCAAAATATACAGAAAAAGATTTTGAAATTGATTTTTCCAAAACATGTTTCGATAATTATAAAATAATTAATCGCTTGCAATTTTATGGTAATCCTTTTTTTTATTTCAATAATGAAAAAAAACATGTTGTCTCAGCACAATTACTCTTTGTTACACACGATACATCTGATTTTATAGGCGTAGAAGAGGTCAGTAGTAATAAGTGTTTATATTATGGTATAGATGGTATTTTGGAATTAACATGTTTATAAAATGATAACAAAAGAAGCAATAAATAAGGATGGATTTTTAAAACCTATCAATTATACTGGAAGTGCAAGAATTGCATTTAAGGCGATTTTGGACAAACTCATTTTAATTGGACGCAATAATATTTTAATGCCTGCATATATTGGCGAAACTGATAAAGAAGGTTCTGGAGTTTTTGATCCTATAAGACAGTCACAGATTAATTACGATTTTTATAAAATTAAAGATGACCTTTCTGTTGATTATAACAATCTGAAAGAAAAAATTAGTACAGGCAAATATCAATGTTTACTTATAATTCACTATTTTGGTTTTATTCAAAATGATATGGATAAAATCTTAGATTTATGTAAACAAAATGATATTCTTTTAATAGAAGATTGTGCACACACATTTACATCACAATATGAAAATACAAAAGTAGGGAATTTTGGGGATTTTGCTTTTTTCTCAATTCATAAAATAATCCCAACTAATAATGGTGGAATATTGAAAAATAATTTTGACAAATCTATAATCTTTGATTTTTCTTTTGATGATAAGATTTCTAATAATGATTTGAATTTGCTAGCAAAATCAGATTTAAAAGTTGTATACACAAAAAGACAAGAAAATTATCGTTGTTACTTGTCTAAATGGCAAAAAAACTCGCTTATAATACCAGTTTACAATAAATTGCCTGACGGAATTGTTCCATTGAATTTTCCTATTTTTGTGAAAAATGGAATGAGAGAAAAAATCTATTTTGATTTAATAGATCGAGGAGTTATTACCTGCTCCTTATATTATCGAATGATAAATGAAATAAATAAGGATGAATTCCCCGAATCATTTCAGATTTCAGATATGATGTTAAATTTACCAGTTCATCAAGACACAAATACAACTGATATTAAGTATATTATTCAACAAATTAAAGAATTAACAATTGACTATATAGATGATTAAATTTCTTGATTTACAAAAAATCAATCACCAATATGAAACCGAATTAAAACAGGTGGCAGCCACGGTTATTGACTCTGGCTGGTATTTAAACGGAAATAATGTTAGTGTATTCGAAAAAAACCTAGCAAATTATATTGGAGTTGATTACTGTATTACTACTGCTAATGGCTTAGATGCCCTGAGGTTAATTTTAAAAGCATATATTTCGCTAAACAAACTACAGAAAGGTGATGAAGTTATTGTGCCTGCAAATACATATATTGCAACAATTCTAGCAATAAGTGATAACCAATTAATACCTGTATTTGTTGAACCAGATATTAGTTCTTATAACCTTGATATTAATTTAATTGAACAAAAAATAACAAGTAAAACTAAAGCTATACTTAATGTTCATTTGTATGGAAAGTTAAACTGGAGTGATAAAATTACTGAAATATCTTCAAAATATGATATACTTGTTATTGAAGATAATGCTCAAGCAATTGGAGCAGAAATTAATGGTATTAAAACTGGTGCACTAGGCAATGCGGCTGGTTTTTCTTTTTATCCAGGCAAGAATCTTGGAGCATTAGGCGATGCAGGAGCAGTTACAACTAATGATCAACAACTTGCAGAAACCATTAGAACTCTAGCGAATTATGGTTCTAAAGAAAAATACATTA
>JAQUBO010000327.1 GCA_028686735.1 Bacteroidales bacterium | reverse complement strand
TTCCTTTTAAAGAGCTTATCAATAATCCACCAATGTATTTTATGGTGCAAAAAGATTTATCTCTTAACAAAATATACTCGAAAGGATTTGCCTTGAATGATATTTATAATTTGAACTCACTTGGTCTTTTAACAAAGAGAGATAAATTTATTACTGATTTTGAAAAAAACTCAATTGTCAATAAGTTGAATGATTTTATTGAAACAAATCATTCAGATGAAGCTTTGGCAAGAAAATATAACCTTAAACTAAAGGATAAAGATAAATGGGATTTAGCAAAAAGCCGGAAAGAAATTCAAAAGACTGGGATAATTCAAGCAAATTTTAGAGTTCAAAATTATCGTTGTTTTGATAAGCGATTTATTTATTATGACAACAATTTTGTTGCAAGATTAAACACTAAAGTTTTAGGACATTTGAGTTTTAAAAATATCAGCATAATATCAACACGACAACTAGCTGATGATAACTTTAATCACATATTTGTTTCAAATATAATTTCAGACCAATGCTTTATTTCAAATAAAACGAAAGAAGGTTGTCAAGTTTTTCCTCTATACCTCTACCCAAAAGCCAATGCCCAACAAACAATAGACAATTCAACTGAAAGAACCCCAAACCTAAATCCAGAAATCGTAAAGCAAATAGCAGAAAATTTAGGTTTAACTTTCACCAACGAAAAAGAAAACACCCAAAATACTTTTGCACCAATTGACATTTTAGATTACATCTATGCGGTTTTGCATTCGCCAACATACAGAGAGAAATTCAAAGAGTTTTTAAAAATTGATTTTCCGAGAGTTCCCTATCCAAAAGACAAAAATACCTTTTGGCAATTGGTAAAATTAGGCGGAGAAATACGCCAAATTCATTTATTGGAAAGTCCAACGGTTGAGCAATACATTACGCAATATCCAATAGATGGAGATAATGTCGTCAGCCGTAAAATCACAAAAGGAAGTCCTGGTTATGTTGCAGATAACGAAACTCACGGCAAAGTTTACATCAATGATGAGCAATATTTTGACAACGTGCCATTAACAGCATGGGAGTTTTACATCGGTGGCTATCAACCCGCACAAAAATGGTTAAAAGACCGTAAAAACAGAACTTTAAGTTTTGATGATATTTTGCATTATCAGAAAATCATTGTTGCACTAAGTGAAACGGACAGACTGATGAAAGAGATTGATAAGATTGAGTTTATGGAAACAGCCAATAAAGAAGTTTTGACAAATGGATAAGGAGTATTTTTTGATTCAAGAAAGGTTAAAGCAACTTGAAACCAATTTTATCAAAGATGGTTGGATAACTATTTACGAATCGACAAAAGACGACCTTGTTTATTGCTGTTTAGTACACGATTCCAAAATTGACGAGTACAAATCACAAACCGATTGGGTTATCAGACCATATTATGAAGGGAAACCTGCGGTTTTTGGAGACGGAACTTATAAGACATATTCGGAAGAAGGTTACGAACCATTTATTTTTATTAAGCACTTCAGTTTTAATGACGGTGATGAGCAATATGTTGATATATCGGAAGAGTTTGTTCTTTACTTCAAACTATATGAACGACTTGAGAACAAACAAAACCGAAAATATTACTTCATTGATGACCTTGGCGATTTAGATGAAGTTATTAGAATTGAACCGAAAAAAATAAAGATAAAACTCAAATATTTAAAAGAGTATATTGCTGTTAGGCAAGTTCATTTTTCACTGTGCTTTGATTTTATGCGAGTTGGTGAAATTGATTTAAAAGGAAATGGAATTGAGCCACTTGATAAAGATTTTAAAGGTGATAATTATTTCTACAATCATTTAATCAGACCATTGGATGGCAAATTTCAAAGTTGGATTCTAGGCAAAAAAATAATCGGTTTTGACCCATCTAAATCTAGGGGCTATCATTTTGATTACGAAGACCAAGTTTATGAAAAATTCATAACAGGTTATGATGAAAACGGTGATTTAGTATATCAGGATTGTAGCAAGACCAATGAAAAATATTTTGTGCTTACTTATTTCAAAAAAGACGTTCTAAACAAATATTACAACGAACCAAAAAAATATGAAGTGGATGGGTGGCACGTAAAATCCAAATTTTTTACGCTCAAAATAGACAACAATAATGAAGATTATGTTGCAGTTTTTTTAATTGAATTAGGTTATTTACCTCACAAGGAACAATTACATTGGAAGCATCACAATATTGAGCCACAGAAAGGGATAAGTCACGCATATTACCAAACAATGATTGAAGGAAATTGGGTTGACCATCCAGAAACGCCCGATTTGTTCTTCAAACACAAATACGAGCAATTCAATAAAAAATGGGAAGCCAAGTTTGGTTGGAGACTTTATAAGCCATTAGCAAAAGAAGATGAATTTCGATTCAACTCACTACATATTCCAACTTCAAATAATGTAAAATCATTCTGCGAACAAATTCTTTCAATTAGCATAATCACGATTGATAGACTTAACTCGAAAGAGTTAGCAAAAACAATTATCAAAGAAGATGGCGACAACAGCATTACAAAATTTGAGAAATTTTTGGAAGCCCATCAAATGAAAATTCCTGATATGATTGTGTTTCTAAGAAATTTATGGGATTTGCGTTCAGGTTTGTTGGCTCATAGTTTCAGTAACTCAAATTCAAAATGCAAAAAAGCGATTAAATACTTCGGAATAAAAGAAGATAATTACATAGAAGTTGCAAAGGAAATATTTATAAAATCAATATATACTTTTAACACATTGGAAGGAAAATTATTGAACGAAGAAAGAATGACGGATGAAAAAGCCAACGCTTAAAGCCATACACATTGGCAAGTCGCACCAGCCGACACACAAGCCAAAACTTGCCAAAGAGTATGTCTTTGCCAACGCTGACAGACAGACGAAAAAAAAGTACGATTGCCCAACAATGGCTATACGTAATGCGGGCGAAAGTGCTAATATGAAAGTAATTACATTAAATAAACTAACAGCTAAACGGAAAGTGAAGTGCCTTGAAATCCCGCACTACGCATAGCCGAGACCGTTAGCAACCATAAAAAAAGACCAGCCAGACAGATGAAACAACTTATAATCTTATTACTTGTATTAATTACGATTAATCAAACTTTTTCTCAAGAGTACGAAGAATTGCGTAATTACCTAGAT
>JAQUBO010000326.1 GCA_028686735.1 Bacteroidales bacterium | reverse complement strand
GATTTTTTATACATTGTTGATACCTTTTAATTTGGTAAGCAAGATACATAAAACAATTGAAACGTGCAAACAATTGATTGATTATCAATCAACTAAATACCTTGTTTACTTTTCGGAGTGGACTCATTATATGTTTTGTTAAGTATTTCTTTAATTCTTAATTAATTAGGGCTTTATAAGTCTCATAAAACTCTACAGCTAAGCATGTTTTTACTAGCAAGTCAATGAATTTAGAACTTATTCTAGGATTAAAAGAGGTATTATGAACTAAAGATCCGGCGAAACAAACTTCTTGTTTTTTTGCGGAGAACTATGTATTAATAAAACTCATAGTTGAAATATTTTATTTCCTTTTTGAATATACTTTCAATTTTTTGTTTAGATTTTAAGTCGAATAATGCTTTATAGGTATCATTTGGGTCTCTATATTGATTTTTTGTTTTAGGTAGTTTAGTATAGGGTATTTTTAATGTTTTGCAGACTTCTTTAAAATCTTCTTCAAGGTTTTCGTAACGTATATAGTAATCGCATAGTTTATTATCGTTTTCGTCAAAATAGTAATTAGTGTTAGCCCACCATTTTTCAAAATTATTAATAAAATATGTAAAATTGAAAACTTTAAGTTTTTTACGTTTTAAAATCACATTTTTAAGTAATCTGAAATTTAAAAAGTTTTTTTTATAATCAGATATTGCATTCTGATATAATAATTTGTTTACATTTTGTTCCCATCTAAACCTAGAAATGCATTGATCCCATGGATTTCTGATTATGGTTATTTTATAGTAGCTATCCCAAATTTGACTTCCAATCTTTTGTTTTATTTCATCAGGTAATATATGGTTGTAAAATCCTTTTTCTTTAAAGTTTCTAGCATCGTGTACATAGTAATCAGAATCTTTGCTTTTTCTGTATTCAGAAATTGGGGTTAGAATATCATCAGGACCACAGTTTTTTCCTAAGGCAATTTCTATACTGGTGCCAGCGACTTTGGTTGGTTTTAAAAATATAAATTTATGTTTATGTGAAATAATCATAATATTAATGATTTTTTTGCAAGATATAAAAAATAGATATAAATGAAAATATTAAGTCGAACTTAATTGTTGTTTTTAATACTTAATTTTAGGGATAATAAAATCTAGTATTTTAGTGGTGCATTCTTCAATTGAATATAAATTTGTGTTAACTATTAAATCTGGTTTTTTTGGTAGTTCGAATGGAGAGTCAATTCCTGTAAAGTTTTTTATATCTCCTTTTCTAGCTTTTTTATAAAGTCCTTTTACATCTCTTTGTTCGCAAACTTCTATAGGAGCATCGACCAGAATCTCAATAAAATCTTTTTTGCCAATAATATCTTTTGCTATTTGTCGAATACTCTCGGTTGGAGAAACGAAACTATTTATTGTTATTATTCCCGAAGAAATTAGAAGTTTGGATATCTCTGAAACTACTCTTATGTTTTCTTGTCTTCCTTTTTCGGAAAAGTCCATGTTTTTATTTATGCCAGATCTTACAATGTCTCCATCTAGAACTTGAGTTATAAAACCTTTTCTGTGTAATTCAAACTCAAGGTTTTTTGCAAGTGTAGTTTTTCCTGCACAGGATAAACCAGTTAACCAAATTACTTTTGACCGTTGTAAAAGCAAATCTTCTTTGTCTTTCCTAGTGATTGCTATTGTTTTATGTTTTTGTTTCATCTTAGAGTACTTTATTTGTGGATTTATAACTTGTCTTATTGTAACTTATTAAAAAAATTATAGTTTTATGTTTAATGATTAATCGTGTTTAGACTATGCGTTTGTGATTTTTGCAAATATAATAAAAAGTGGAATAAAAATCTTTGATTATTTCGCTTTTGCATAGAAAAATTGTATTTTTACAAAAAAATATATACGAATATGAAACGCGACAAAAAAGTATTTGAGATTATTCAAATGGAAAAAGAACGTCAGATGCATGGTATTGAGCTTATCGCATCTGAGAATTTTGTAAGCACCCAAGTATTAGAAGCAATGGGTTCTGTAATGACTAATAAATATGCTGAAGGATATCCTGGCAAGAGATATTATGGTGGATGTCAGTTTGTTGATATGACAGAGCAATTGGCTATTGATAGGATTAAAGAATTGTTTAATGCCGAATATGCAAATGTACAGCCTCATTCGGGTGCACAGGCAAACGCAGCAGTTTTTCTTGCTTGTCTTAATCCTGGCGATGTTTTTATGGGTCTTGATCTTGCTCATGGTGGACACCTCTCTCATGGGTCTCCTGTAAATCTTTCGGGGATTTTGTATAATGCCATTTCATATAAGGTTTCAGAAGAAACTGGATTGATTGATTATGATGAAATGGAAGCTATGGCTCTTGAGCATAAACCAAAGATGATTGTTGGTGGTGCATCTGCTTATAGCCGTGAGTGGGATTATAAACGTATGCGTGAAATCGCAGATAAAATTGGAGCTCTACTGATGATCGATATGGCTCATCCTGCTGGATTAATTGCGGCTGGATTACTTAATAATCCTGTCGAACATGCACATATTGTAACCTCAACAACGCATAAAACTTTGCGTGGACCTAGAGGTGGTATAATCCTTATTGGTAAAGATTTCGATAATCCTTGGGGAGAAAAAACGCCAAAAGGAGTGATTAAAAAAATGTCTGCTGTTATTAATTCAGCTGTATTTCCAGGTACTCAAGGTGGACCCTTAGAGCATGTTATTGCAGCTAAGGCTGTTGCATTTGGTGAGGCACTGAAACCAGAATTTATTGAATATCAAACTCAAGTTAAAAAGAATGCTGCTACTATGGCAAAAGCTTTTATGGATATGGGGTACAAAATTGTTAGCGATGGTACAGATAATCACTCAATGCTAATAGATTTGAGAACTAAATACCCTGAAATAACTGGTAAAGTTGTCGAAAATATTCTTGTTAAAGCTGACATTACAATTAATAAAAATATGGTCCCTTTTGACCATCGTTCTCCATTCCAAACATCTGGTGTGCGTGTTGGTACTGCTGCTATTACAACTCGTGGTCTTAAAGAAGAACACATGGCACCAATAGTTGAATTAATTGATAGAGTTATTTCTAATGTTGAAAACGAGGCTGTCATAAATCAAGTTCGCAATGAAGTTAATGAAATGATGGAGCCATTTCCTTTATTTGCATACT
>JAQUBO010000325.1 GCA_028686735.1 Bacteroidales bacterium | reverse complement strand
TTTATTGGGGTTTTTATTGTGAATAGGAGTAAAGAGAAGGGAGCGTAAAAGAACTAAGATTGACGAACATTTAATTAGTTCACAAAAAGTCTGTCTGAACAGCTTATATGTTGAATCAGAGTCGGCAAAACCAGTTATTAAATGATATCTCTAATTAGAGGTTGCTTTTTCATATTAAAAGTTGTAGATTTAAAAGATAATTTCATATGTTTGTCTACTGTTGACAGGTAAATAAGTACAGTTTAGATAAAAGAAACTTTTGGAAAATTAAATTTACTTTAAGAAAAGAGAACAAATATGCATTGACTCAATTAGCTGCAAAGTTAGATTTAGATTCCGCAAATCTGAGTAGAAATGGAAATGAATTTTACAGTAATTTAATTGCAAGAAAATTGTACGAGACAATTGTGACAAATAAGTATTAACACTTGCTGAACAAAAAACTGAATATCTAAAACAAAAAGTATAAAATAAGGAAAAAATTATATATGCAAGAACTACTTACCATAAAGGAAGCAAGCGATTGGGCTACTTCTTATTTAAAAAAAGAAGTTACTACTTCAAATATTTCCTATTTAATTCAGTATGGAAGGATAGAAAAAATAGAAAAAGATGGAGGCACCCAAGTAGCTAAAGAAGACTTAATTACCTACTACGGAAAGAATAATAGAAGGAAGGAAGAGAGATGGAAAGATAAACTTGGGCAAGATTTAAATTGGACTTTATCCTTTTCGGAATATACGGAATCTGAAACTACTAAACACGTTCACAGGCTTCATCCTTATAAAGGAAAATTCATTCCTCAACTTGTAGAATACTTCATCGATGATCATATAGATAGCTTTAAAACTGAAGTTTTCTTTAAAAAAGGAGAAACCATATTAGACCCATTTTGTGGATCAGGAACAACTTTAGTACAAGCTAACGAATTAGGATTAAATGCTGTAGGAATTGATGTTTCTGCTTTCAATGCACATATAAGTAATTCAAAAATAGGAAGATATGATTTAAAAGATGTAGAAAAAACAGCAAAAAACATTAGTGAAAAATTAGATGCATTTTTAGCAGAAAGACAAACAGTTGAATTTGAAAATAAACTTTTAGAAGAGTTGAAGCTTTTCAACAGCAAATTTTTTCCTTCTCCTGAATTTAAACTTAAAGTTCGTCGGAAAGAAATTAATGAAAAAATGTACGGCAGCGAAAAAGAAAAAGAGTTCTTGTTTACATATCAAAAATTAATTTCCGAATATGGCATTCAACTGAAACAAGAACAATCAGAGAGTTTTTTAGATAAATGGTTTATAAAAGAAGTTCGCGATGAGATTGATTTTGTTTTTAACGAAATAAGAGAGATTAAGAATGTTGCAACCAAACGTATTTTAAGCATTATTTTAAGTAGAACTATTCGTTCTTGTAGAGCTACCACACACTCCGATTTAGGAACATTGCTTGAACCACAAACAACTACTTATTACTGTAAGAAACATGGTAAAATCTGTAAACCTCTATTCAGTATCTCGGGATGGTTTAATCGATATACAAAAGACACTATTAACCGATTAGCTCAATTTAATCAATTAAGAACTGAAACAAACCAAATTTGTTTGACAGGAGATAGTAGAACAATCGATATTTTTTCGGAGTTAAGAAATAAAAAACCCGACTTTACAAAAATATTAGAAGAGAGAAAAATTGACGGGGTTTTTTCAAGTCCACCATATGTTGGTTTAATCGATTATCATGAACAACATGCATATTCCTATGATTTATTTGGTTTTGAAAGAAGAGACGAGTTAGAAATAGGTCCTCTTTACAAAGGTCAGGGCAAAGAAGCAAGAGAGAGCTATAAACAAGGAATTGCAGAAGTTTTGAATAATTGCAAGAAGTATTTAAAAGAGGACTACAACGTTTTCTTAGTTGCAAATGATAAATACGGAATTTATCCCCAGATTGTAGAATTAGCTGGAATGCAAATTGTTAATCAGTACAAACGACCTGTATTAAATCGTGTAGAAAAAGATAGAAATGCATATTCGGAAATAATTTTTCATTTAAAGGAAAAAAATAAGAAAAAATAATTTTTAATATTAGATTAGAACCATAGTAAAAGAACAAGGAAAAGGGAATATTTCTTTAAAAAATATTTTAAATCGAATTCTAAAAATACGACTAATTGGATATTATACAAAGTAACTAAATGGCCTTATCAGAAAATCAAAAACAACAAATAAAGAAATTACTATCAAAGAAAATAGAAGCGAAGCTTAAATCTTATGGTAGAGAAACTACTTCTATGCCTTTTTTAGCACGTCTAATTCAAGACAACGAAAAAATTGCTGCTTATTCTTTTATCCATTCTATGGCAACTACCCTTGGTATGTCTATTTATGAGGATGTTTCCGTAATTATTGCTTCTGAAACTGCTGAAGAAGCATTTAGAAATTATGGTGTAGGAGGAGCCATTTCAAATTCCCAAAGAGCTGTTATTGGAAGTATTGTTAATGGATTACGGAATGGTGAAAGAAAAGCAAATATTGCAGAAGAAACACAGGAAGTATTGGCCGCTTCTTCTAATGAAGGAGTTTTTCAAAAATCCGGGAGCATAGCGGATTTCTATATGAAAAGAGATAACATCGAATATTATTTTGAAATAAAGACAGTAAAGCCCAATATTGATGTTTTTGAAAAAAGCAAAACCAAACTTTTGGAATGGGTTGCGAGAAAAAGGAAACCAATAAAAGTTTTTTTGGTGTTCCCGTACAATCCATATCATCCTAAACCTTATTTAAGATTTACAGAATCTGGAATGATGAACTCACTCAATGATTTTCTGGTTGGTGAGGAATATTGGGATTTCTTAGGTGGGGAAGATACATTTCCACAGCTTTTACAGACGTTCGATGAAGTTGGAAAAGAATTTAAAGAACGATTAAATACAAAATTCAAAGAAATAGCTCAAGAAAAAATAGATTCCTATTAGGATTATCGGCCGTGTATGGCTCTCATTAGAATTAAAATAGTCTCTTTACCTCAAAATAATTTAAATTGAGGTAAATACAAAAATTGTAGAGCTTAAAAGTAAATTAAGGGAACTTGAAGTTATAAGCTGATTACAGATATTAAAAATTTAGAGAAATCATAAAATGGGATTAAGCATTCATTATAGTGGGAAGTTCAATAAAAATGC
>JAQUBO010000324.1 GCA_028686735.1 Bacteroidales bacterium | reverse complement strand
TTACGACCCTCCCCAACAATTTTTCTTAATAAAAACCGATAGTCTTGGTTGCGAAGGAGAACTATACCCAGCACCACCGCCAGAGAACGTAGCATGTCCCGATTTTCCTGAAACAATGTATTGTAACGAAACTTACAACTCACGTTTAAGAGTACAAGGTAAATCAGCACCTTATACAATTGAGTTTTCAACAGGAGAAATAATAGAGAATTTGTATTATCCACCTGTTTTTATACCAAAATCGCAGGGAACAGGCAACTTTACGGTTCACGTTGGAATGGATACATATAACCATTCTTACGATTCCGCAACTTTATTTAATCCTATTCCTGCCGAAGATATGGAACCAGATATTATTGAACTTCCGTTCAGCATTACCATTCCCGAAAACTATTTTGGTCCAGATTTAATTGCTACAATTACAAATGCTTATGGAGAATCTTATGACATCACTCTTCCTGTTTTTGTTGATTGCAATGTGAGTGTAGAAATTGAAGAGATAGAGGAAAGTATTAGCATTTATCCAAATCCTGCCAGCGACTTTTTGCAAATAAGTTTACCAGCGTTTGAGGAAAACTCGTTTGTAAAAATCATAAATGCACAAGGGCAAACGGTTTTGGTGGAGCAATTGTTTAATCTGGAAACTACGCTTAATATAAACGAATTATCTGCAGGCAGTTATGTTGCAAGGGTTTATTGTGGTAATAGAATTGAGAATTTTAGGTTTGAGAAGATATGATAGTTGTGTTGCTATGAAAACAAATAAAAATTTACATTTAAACCGGTCAAATAGAAAAGTCCATTATGATTATTCCACTCCTGGAGTGTATTTTATTACGTCAGATATACAGAATCCTGAAAAAATTCTAGGAAAAATAGAAAATGCCGAAATTATTTTAACAGAATACGGTGAAATTGTAAAAAACGAATTAATCAAATTGCCAGAATATCATAAACGAATTATTTTGGACGAATGGGTTATTATACCAAAACATATTCATATCATAATTATTTTGCGGAATTATGGTTTAGATAATGGTATTTCGCTAAATGGTGCAAATATTAATTCCCAAAATAATTGGGAAATTCAAAATGTTAACATCAAAACAAATAAATATTGTCAAAAATACACCTGGCAATAAAAATTGATACCTACATAGTGTCCGCAAGAAAACTACTGCTTTTTGTGTCTTTGATAAGAAAGCGTCAAAGACAAGGCTTTCGAAGTTTCTGAAACTAAGGAGTTTACTTTTCGTAAATGACTGTTTCAGAAATGAGAGTAACGCAGTATTTGACGTTTTCTTGCAAAGACTACATAATTGCTACTTAAAACAAAATGCTCTAGGAATAATCCCCGTTTTAAAAGAATCTAATTTTATTCCTTCTGCATTATATCTAAAAACAATTCCTTTTTGCACATAATCAATAGCGTCACTAACATAAATATCTGAATTTTGAGGATTAATTCCTAGACCATAAAACAATTGATTTCCTTCGGGGATAAGTGGTTCTGACGGCAACTCACTGGCGTCAACCGACATTTTATACACTCCACTTTGATTTCCTGCTCTACCTCCCCAACTTCCGTTAATATAAAATAAAGTGTCGCCTGTTTTATTAATATGCAGTTCTGTTGGCGAAGTTTGAATACTTGAAAAAGGGAATTCCTTTTCGATTTCAAAAGTATTTGTATTTATGCATGTTAGAGCAGCAATAACCTGTCCGGTGGGGTTGCCTTCATAACCACCATCTGACAAAACCCAAATTCTATTATATTTATCTTTAACAATGCTATTTGGCTGTTTTGTAACTTGAATAGAATCCACAAGTTCATCATTCTTAGAATTTATTTTATACACTTTATTGTTAAATGACCAGCTTGTAGCATATAAATAATCGTCTAATCTAAGCATTTGTTCGGTACTATTACCAACCAATATTTCGCCTATTCTTGTATTTGACGAAGGATCTATAATTGTAATATATGGACTATATAAATTACTTACATAAGCTTTATTCTCATCAATAAACTCAATATACCGAGGCGATGTTAAATTGGGAATTGTGGCAACATGCTTGAAATCATCAATATCAATTACCATAATTTTTCCAGAATTATTAACTACAATATATCCGTAACCATTAAAAATTGTCATTGACTGAACCACATCGCCAAGAGGAAAATTATTTGCACTATAAAATACTTGATTTTTGACTTCCTGTGTTTTAAAATCGTAAAAAGATAAACTTGCATTTCCAGAAGTAAAATTTCCTTCGTTGCAAATAAATACGCCGCTTTGCTCGTCATAAATTCCTGGTGGTTTTACTTCTTCAGGTTTGCAGGAAGTCATATAAAATAATACAGACAGTAACGCTATAAGTAAAAATGCCGTATTAAAATTAATATTTAAAACCTTTTTCATAAATCAAATTGAAATTTTCACAAATATTTTATAATTTCTACCTGGCATTGCTCGCCAAAGTATTGCCTGATAATCTAAATCGAACAGATTATTGATTCTAAACTGAACTTCAAGTGCTTTGCCAAAAACAAGCATTTCTTTTCCTAGATAAATATCATGAAGCGAGTATGCAGGTAGGACATGCCTTGTAATTTCGTTACTAGAAGTTGTAAACCTTTCGCCATTTAAAGCAAAGTTATAACTAAACTTAAAACCTTTGTATCCTGTGCTAAACATCATATTAGCTTTATTCACAGGGATATATATCAGCTGTTTTCCTACCGAATTATCTTCAGGCAATGTTTCTCCCTCGTTTGTAGTTTTAGTAAAAGTATAATTTGTAAAGAGCTCAAAATTAAATCCAGACACAACTACCTTACCCGACAATGAAGCTTCTATTCCACGTGCAAAAACCTCTTTGATATTCTCCGCTTGCCAAAACCGATATTCTCCGGGTCGCCAAATTATCCAATCGTTTATGCGAGACATGTAACCTCCGAGACTAAGATTACAAGCAAATAATGAATTGTTTTTTAAGCTGTAATCCAGAGCTATATCGCCTGTATAACCGCGTTCAGGCCTTAAATCAACATTGCCTCCGGGCAGCCAATATAAGTCATTAAGGGTTGGCTGATGATAATTTCGAGTAAAGTTTGATTTTAAGTATAAATTTTGATTTTTCAGAACATCAAACTCCAAACCTACGGAAGGCATAATTGGAGCAAAAC
>JAQUBO010000323.1 GCA_028686735.1 Bacteroidales bacterium | reverse complement strand
AAAAGAGCAAAAGGAATAATCGGACTAATAAATTTTACCTATAATATATTCAGGTACGAACAAGTTGTTAGACTAAATATTTTAGAAATTAAATAAATGCTAAAGAGATGATAGATAGATAGATAGAATGAAAAAAAATGCAATATTTTTTTGTTGTTTAATAAAAATTATTGTATTTTTGTAATGATATTAAAAAATCGTTAATGGGTTCTGCGGTTTTTTATAAATTAAAATGGAAAAAATGAATTTTTAGAACCCACCTAAATTGTAAACTATTACTTGGCAGGCTCTTGCCTGCCAAGTTTTTATTAACACAAAAAACAAAACTATGAAAAAACTAATAATTCTAATAATAATTATAATTATACTTAACATAGACTCCATTGCTCAGGTTGGTAATTGGACCGTAGCAAAAAGTTTTGGAGGAATGGAACCAGCAACAACAGCTTGGACCTTTAATGTTCCCTACCATATTCAAATGGACTCTTACGGGAACTCTTATTTGTTCGCAACATATGGAGTTTTTACTGAGTTGGGAGGTGTATACTTACCAGGAAATACTAATAACAGAGGGCATTTCCTTGCAAAATTTAACTGCCTTGGTGAAGTGGAATGGTTTAGCCCTGTACATTGTGCAAATTTCAATACATCTGCCAATTGGATGCAAATTAAAAATGATACTATTTATATTATGGGAGACTATAGAGTTCACTGGGGAAATACCGTTCATTTGCACGATTCAACTTTTATTACCGGAATGTACGACCCTGAAGTGCTTTATAATAACTGGGGCTATACAGGGACATTTAACTATCTTGCCAAATTTGACCTTTATGGAAATAAAATTGATATGAAACTGTTTCAAACTTTAAATTTCAGCAGACTAACAATGGCTGAAATATCTCCATTTTATTTTGCACAAGATGGAACTAGTTTCTTTACCTTTGAATATAGGATTTGGAACACTTATCCAATATTATTGGACTCCGTACCAATTACTGACAGTTTGCATAATCATCAATATTTTAACTATGTTCATTTTTTATTAAAATTTACTCCTTCAATGGAACAAGTCTTATGGTATAAACCTTTTATTGATAGTATTCAAGGAGGAACTCACTGTGGCATGAAAATAACAGACTTAGTTGTTGATTCTCAAGAAAATATGTATTTCACGGGTTCTGCGACAATTCAATATGACTCTGTTACTCAACAATCTGCACCTCCCGGCACAATATATTTTATGGATGGTCACAGTATGGAATTTCCTGAAAATGGAGGAAATTTAGGATTTATTATGAAAATTAACAATCAAGGAATTTGTGAATGGCTACAGCAAACATCGAGAATAGTAAACATCCCAACAACGTTCGATGTGCCATCTTCATTTAAGAACATATGCATTAATGAAGAAGATAATGAAATATATGTAACTGGGCATGGGAATGCTATGGTATCAAGTTGTTGCTTAGATTTTTTTACTCTATTACCTAATAATGATACTGTATTAGGAGCATTTGAAGACTCGGGCAATACAATAAACTTTATTGCTAAATTCTCCACAAATGGAGATTATTTGGGGCATTCAGTACCAAAAACCACAGGAAGTAGTGTTTTGGGTAAACCCGATTTTTATAACAATAATATTTATGTGGGATTACTTTGGTCACGGGAATTATATTATTTGGACACAATGATTACTCATGATGGGAATAAATATATTTATCTAGCAGGATTTTCTCATGTTACATACAATACTGATTTAGAAATGATTGAAGTGAGAAATATCCCAACCGAAGGAGATGTTTCCACTCCATATGGAACAAAAGTTGACCCTGCCGGGAATATTTGGTTTACAGGCAGGTTTAACTCAGATTTGCAATTTGGAGACACAACTCTTTA
The DNA here is from genome assembly GCA_028686735.1 of Bacteroidales bacterium. Lineage (GTDB taxonomy): Bacteria > Bacteroidota > Bacteroidia > Bacteroidales > ML635J-15 > Bact-19. The sequence continues at coordinate 1,293 of JAQUBO010000323.1, read as the reverse complement.
TGCCGGAACAAATTCAATATTTTTTGCCCGGTATGGTAAAGATTGTCCTGTTTATGTTGATACTACAATCTATTTGTGTTTTGGGGAGTGTTTTAATGCTTCGCAGCAGTCTTTTTGTAACAGTGGGGTTCATCAGGCATTTATTGAAACTCCAGGAGAGACTGATACTATTTATAATCTTGATTTATACATTATGACAGGAGCTGGTTTGCACAACACAGACACAACAATTTGTGTTAATACCAATCTCGAAATTCATATAAACGATGTGTTTGAGTCATATTTATGGAGTAATGGCAGTACAAGCAATAGCTTTTTACATTATTTCGATACGCCCGGAACATATACTGTAAGTGTTAAAATCACAAATAACTTTTATATTAACGAAGAAACTATTCCTTGCCTCTGGACAGAAGAAATTACAGTTAATGTTGATATTTGCAGCTCCGAGAAACTGCAACAATTTGCAAGTTTAAGAATTTATCCCAATCCTGCTCGTAACAGTGTAGAAGTTATATTTCCTGAAGTCTCAAACGCAACAATAATACTTTTCGACAGTAGCGGAAGAGTCTTGCAACAAAAAAATGTAAACGGGAGCCAATCTACACTTGACCTACAAGAATATAAACCGGGAATGTACTACATAAAACTATTCTCAGAAGAATTTACAGTTAGTGAAAAATTGCTGATACAAAACTAAGTTACTACTACAAAGCCCTTTGCCAAACCGCAAACGCCGAAACACAATGCCAAGTTTGGCAAAGAGCTTTAAAAAACATTTGAGTTTCAAAATAACATACAAAAGAAAAGATTTTACCGATTACAATTATCCGGCTAAAGGCATATTTGTTTTTGCCCCACAAGTTTTCCTTGCTGCAAAACCAAAAAAGCCTTTTGCCTCATTACTAAAAGAAAAAATTCACAGCAGTTTTTAACGAGAATAAAAAGGAAAATGAAAAAGTAGCAATAAAAGAGTACTGAAAGTTACGTTTCCTGAAAGTTTTCCCGTAACCTGAATAAAACGCCAGCAGGTAACAGCAAGGCTTTGCACAATTGCGGGCTGAAGAGTAGCTAAAACTGAAAAGTTTTATATAACTTTGCCCGTGGTTTGAAACATTTGCGGTAGAAAACCCCGCAACTGTGCAAAGCCGCAAAACGTTATGCACCATCCCCCTTCGACTAAAATATCGATGAATATTTTCGCTAACGATTGTATCTTTACATTGAGTTTCATGTAGAGACCGGTTTTCAAAATGGTGCTTTTAAAGTCCGAGCGCAATCCTGGTCCGAATA
>JAQUBO010000322.1 GCA_028686735.1 Bacteroidales bacterium | reverse complement strand
TTCCATTCTAGTTCTTCTTCTGTTTCACTATTAACACTAATATCAGAGCTAATAGTGTCCTTCATTATTTCTTCCTTATTCATCTCTAAAGTTTCAATAATTTCTTTATCGTCTACTAAAAGATAGACTTTAGCTGATTGAGTTCTTCCTAAATCTAAATCTTTGCGATTCATGTTGATAGAACGAATTAACTCCCTCTTTATCCCTTCCCTTTTTAATTCGGGAGTAATTTCCGTATCAAGTTCAAGCTTTATCTTCTCATTTTCAGAAAATGTAGCATCCTTTGCTCCAATTATAATTTCAGCTTCTTTGACGTTCAATTCCTCTTTGATAATCTCAAGGTATTTATCATCTAGCTCAATCTTTAGCTCTTTATCTTTAATTAGGATGCTCACTTTATTTAACATCTGCCTAATTCTAATTCCGGCCTCATCACGTTTTGCTAGACCTAGACTAACAACTTCACGTACTAACTCCATCCTATCAATAACAAGATTCTCATCATTATCTAGGTTTTCAATTTTTGGCCAAGCTTGAAGATGAACTGAGTTATCAGTCTTAAAGTTCAGCTCATTAACCTTCTGCCAAATTCCTTCAGCTACAAAAGGCATAAAAGGGGCAATGACTTTAGTTAGGTTTAAGAAGACTTCTCTGGTAGTTTGCACTGCTGCCCTTCTCTCGCTTTCATTGTCGGACTTAAAACGATCACGACTTCTTCTTAAATACCAAGTTGAGAACTCATCGATAAATTCAGTGATAAGACGCATGGCTTTTGGTAGATTTATCTCATTATCTTTGTTCTCTATATGATGAATCTCTAAGGCAGCGCTTACTCCAGCAATTAAAACTTTGAGTTTTGCTTTAATCCAGGTATCTAAAACGTGAGGTTCTAATTTTATATTATTTTCAGATATAGGAAATTCAGCAGAAAATATTTCATAAAATTTATAGACATTAAACAGAAGCATGATATTTTTTCTTAAAGCTTCCTGAACACCTTTCTCAGAAAAATTTAAATTTTCAGCCATCACAATTGGAGAAGATAGGAGATAAGCTCTAAGAGCATCAGCCCCGTATTTATCCATCACGACTAATGGATCAGGATAATTATTTAATCGTTTTGACATCTTCTTTCCATCTTCAGCCAAAACGATTCCATTAACTACTACTGATTTAAAAGCCTGAGAATCCATTAGGCCACCAGCTAAAACATGAAGATAATAGAACCAGGTTCTAGTTTGATCAACTCCTTCAGCAATAAAATGAGCCGGAAAAGTTGCTTCCACCTTCTCTTTGTTTTCAAAAGGATAATGCCATTGGGCATAGGGCATAGCCCCTGATTCAAACCAACAATCAAGCACATCAGGGATTCTTTTCATTGTTTTACCACATTTAGGACAGGCAAATGTTATATGATCAATTTTATCCTTATGTAAATCAGTGACTTTTTCACCACTTAACTCCTCTAATTCAGCTACTGAGCCTATCACTCTTCTTTCTCCACAACTACATTCCCAAATTGGAATACAACTAGCCCAAAACCTTTGACGAGAAATAGACCAATCACGGGCCCCCTCTAGCCAATTACCAAAACGCCCTGCCTTTAAATATTCTGGAGACCAATTTATTTCTTTAGCTGTTTCAAGAAGCCTTTCTTTTAATTTTGTTACATTGATAAACCAAGAATCGGTGGCATAATTTATTAATGGTGTGTCACAACGCCAACAATGAGGATAGCTATGCTCGTATTTTTCTTTATGGAATAGAAGACCTCTCTTAGCCAAGTTTTTTATAATCTCAATATCAGTGGAATCATGAGCCTCAATTGGCTTTACATGCAGTGCAGGAAAATCGATCACCTCTGTCCTAAAGACTCCATCCATACCTACGTGTTGAATAAATGGTAGTTTATTTTCTCGGCCAAACTTTAAATCATCTTCACCAAAAGCAGGAGCAATATGAACAATACCAACACCATCTTCAACAGTGACAAAATCAGCGGCATATATCTTCCAAGCATTTTCTCTGTTAAGCAGTGATTCATCTTGATTATAATAATCATAGACAGGCTCATATTCTAGACCGATTAAACTAGAGCCTTTAAAAGTAGAAACAATTTTATCATCTTCAGTGAATTTGCCAGCAACAAAACTCTCCTTATTATCATAAACATTTTTGGCCAGTATTAAATTCTCTTTATTAGCATCTTCTAGCTTTTTCTCTATTATTACATAATCAATATTTTCTCCCACAGCTAAAGCCGCATTAGCAATTAGTGTCCAAGGGGTGGTAGTCCAAGCTAGAGCAAAGCTGTTAACTCCCAACTCAAGCTCCCCTTCTTTAGTTTTAATCTTTTGTCCTGCCTTTATTCTAAACTTAGCCACGACCGATAAGTCTTTGACATCTTGATAGCCCTCACTAACTTCTGATTGAGAAAGAGTGGTTTCACAACGAGGACAAACATGCATAGAGCGGTGATCTTTATAAATCAAACCTTTATCCCAAAGATTCTTAAAGGCCCACCAAACACTTTCCATAAGAGGAAGATCCATAGTGCGATAGGCGTTGTCCATATCAACAAAACGACCAAGGCGACTAATAATATTTTTCCAGTCATCAATATAGGTTGAAACACGTTCACGACAAACATTATTAAACTTATCAATCCCTAATTCTTCAATATCTTTTTTAGTCTTTGTTTTCAATTCTTTTTCAACGATATTTTCAATCGGAAGTCCATGACAGTCCCAACCCCATTTTCTTTCTACTTGATAACCATTCATAGTAGCAAAACGTGGGATAACATCTTTAATAACGCTGCCAACTAAGTGACCATAATGAGGAGTGCCGGTCGCAAAAGGTGGGCCGTCATAAAAAGAATAAGTGCCTTTCTTCGCTTCTTGACTAACAGATCGATTAAAAACATCTTTTTCTTTCCAGAAAGAAAGAACATCTTTTTCGTTATTTAGCATATATTTTAAATATTTTTAGCAATTTATGAATAAAGATTAACATAAAAAACCTTCTAAATCAAGAAAAAGACTAGTATAAATGGACCAGTCTTTTAAATCGATTTTCTTAATTTCTGTAATATAGCTATTTATCCCCCCTTATTCTTCTTTAAGTACCACATACCCTCATGTTTTAGCTTTTTTTGATGTCTATTTTTATTATCTCTTGTATATTGTTCCGTCTTA
>JAQUBO010000107.1:13118-13581 GCA_028686735.1 Bacteroidales bacterium | reverse complement strand
ATTCATTGTGTCACCCCGCTGGGGTTCCGGATATCCTGATGCCTTCCTACCCCCAATTCCGCTGCGCTCCATTGGGGGTTATTCATTGTGTCACCCCGCTGGGGTTCCGGATATCCTGCTGCCTTCCCACCCCCAATTCCGCTGCGCTTCATTGGGGGTTATTCATTGTGGCACCCCGCTGGGGTTTCCAGACTTTTATGGTGTTTCCCTACCCCCAATTCCGCTGCGCTTCATTGGGGGTTATTCATTGTGTCACCCCGCTGGGGTTCCGGATATCCTGATGTCTTCCTACCCCCAATTCCGCTGCGCTTCATTGGGGGTTATTCATTGTGGCAGCCCGCAGGGGTTTCCAGGCTTTTATGATGTTTTCCCACCCCCAATTCCGCTGCGCTCCATTGGGGGTTATTCATTGTGTCACCCCGCTGGGGTTCCGGATATCCTGCTGCCTTCCCACCCCCAATTC
>JAQUBO010000107.1:0-13018 GCA_028686735.1 Bacteroidales bacterium | reverse complement strand
CGCTGCGCTTCATTGGGGGTTATTCATTGTGTCACCCCGCTGGGGTTCCGGATATCCTGCTGCCTTCCCACCCCCAATTCCGCTGCGCTCCATTGGGGGTTATTCATTGTGTCACCCCGCTGGGGTTCCGGATATCCTGCTGCCTTCCCACCCCCAATTCCGCTGCGCTTCATTGGGGGTTATTCATTGTGTCACCCCGCTGGGGTTCCGGATATCCTGCTGCCTTCCCACCCCCAATTCCGCTGCGCTCCATTGGGGGTTATTCATTGTGTCACCCCGCTGGGGTTTTCAGACTTTTATGGTGTATCCCTACCCCCAATTCCGCTGCGCTTCATTGGGGTTATTCATTGTGGCACCCCGCTGGGGTTTTCAGACTTTTATGGTGTTTTCCTACTCCCAATTCGGCTGCGCTCCATTGGGGGTTATTCATTGTGTCACCCCGCTGGGGTTCCGGATATCCTGCTGCCTTCCCACCCCCAATTCCGCTGCGCTTCATTGGGGGTTATTCATTGTGTCACTCCGCTGGGGTTCTGTACTTATTTCACCACTTTACCCCCAATTGCGCTCTTCTAAATGCTGGTGCATAGATGTAAACTTCATTGGGGGTTATTCATTGTGTCACCCCGCTGGGGTTCCTATTACTTCCCTTGCCCTTTCCTCTCAATTGTGCTCTTCTAAATGCTGGTGCATAGATGTAAACTTCATTGGAGGTTGTTCATTGTGGCTCCCACCGGGGTGTAGTGCGGAGTTGATTTTCGAAACGATGCCCTGAGCTTTGGTTGGTGAGACGATTGGAGAGATGGTTGGTGAGACGGTTGGTGAGACGATTGGTGAGACGGTTCATTGTCGAACCAGTCATATCTGGCCTTGCCCGGCTTCCCTGATTGCTGTCCAGCATAAGTGAAAACACGTAAATGTAAATATTTCCTACTAAATCATCAAACTATATTGAAGGATGGGTGTTTAAAAGGCGCATCTCAACAGTATATTTGCACCCTGGTTGAATTATCTGATTACTTTTTGCCGGATTTGAGATATATGTGATGGATGTTTCTGTTTGCCCCCCTTCTTTTTTTAAGATGTTATTTTTTAAGGTGGGAGGGTTGAAAACAAAAAAATAGTGAGTATATTTGTTACTCATTTCTTAAAATCAGCCTTGTTGGTTATGTGACTGACGGGGCGGAGCTGTAAAGCGAAGCCAGTGATTTATTTTTTCGGTAAATATAAAGTGCACAAAATCAACACAATAGAGAATTCGTCAAATTTCCGTACACCTTGTCTCGACAGCCACATTTCAATGCTATTCCATGACCTGAACAGGGTCATTTTTTATGCTGGGTACCCTGATAACTTCTAAAACGCGCATAAAGTTGATGGTGAAGTTCTTCCTGAACGCCACCACTACCTCTTACCTGCGCGACCTTGAATCAGAATTTGGTGAATCAACCAACGGCATCCGCATTGAACTAAAACGCTTTGAGACCGCCGGCCTGCTCCAAAGCCATTTTGAAGGTAACAAGCGCATCTATAAAGCCAATATCAATCACCCACTCTTTAAAGATATCCACAGCCTGCTGCTCAAATACACAGGCATTGATCAAATCATTAACCAGGTGCTCACCCAACTGGGCGGCCTGGAACAAGCCTGGCTGGTGGGGGACTTTGCTAGAGGGAGAGATGGGGAGGTTATTAATCTTTTGCTGAAAGGGCCAAACATCAATCTCGAAATTTTAAAAGATTATGTTACCCGCGCCGAAACGCTTATTGAACGAAAGATACGCTACCTGATTTTTAGCTCAGCGCAGATCGAAAAGATAAAAATGCAGTTTCCAGAGAGGCTGTTGTTGTTTGAAGGGAAGGTAAATACATACTAATCTCATTCTATTTAATCAATCGCCTATAATGATTTTTTAGAGACTTTCAAAACTGCCAATGGAAATTTGATGAAAAACCCAACCAATTATTCAATAATAGCCTGATGGATTTAAAGGATCAGGCAATTAATGGCGTATTATGGAATTCTGTAGGAAAATTTTCGGCTATGGGCATAGAGTTTGTTGTTGGGATAATTCTTGCCCGATTACTAACTCCGAAAGAATTTGGACTGATAGGTACCATTATGGTTGTCATTGCTTTATCAGAGATTTTTATAAACAGCGGATTTAGTCAGGCATTAGTGCGAAAGCAAGATTGTACTCAAAAAGATTTTTCTACTGCTTTCTTTTTTAATATGGCGGTTGGAATACTTTTTTTTGTAATACTACTTTTAACATCCGGGCCAATCAGCAAATTTTTTAATAATCATGAATTGAAGCCACTAATTCAGGTTTTGGGCATAGGATTGATTATAAGCTCATTGACACTTATTCAGAGAGTTCGGCTTGCCAAAGAGATTAACTTTAAACTTCAAACGAAAATATCTATTATCGCTTCTTTCCTTTCAGGCGCAATTGCAATTTCAATGGCATTTAGTGGATTCGGGGTGTGGAGCTTGATAGCCAAAACATTGTCGAATCAGGGCCTAGATTCAATTATGCTATGGTATTGGAATAGATGGAAACCAGATTTTATTTTCAGCATTGAATCATTTAAAATCTTATTTGGATTTGGTTCAAAATTATTGATTAGTGGATTATTTGGTACTCTGCTTGCAAATATTAATTATATCATCATTGGGAAATACTTTACGCCCCAGGATTTAGGATATTTTACAAGGGCTGAATTATTCAGAAATCTTCCAAGTCAAAATGTATCTTCCATTGTATCAGAGGTAGGTTATCCTGTTTTGGCCAAAGTTCAGGATAACAGACCACTTATGAAAGAAGTTTTTCGAAAGATGTTGGTGAATACTTTTTTTATTATTGCCATTCTGATGGCTGGAATGGCTTCCACTGCTGAAGCAATGATAATGACCCTACTAGGTGAACAATGGATGCCATCCGTTGTACTGCTGCAAATGCTTTGTATTATTGGAATAATGGTGCCTTTAAACACTATGAATGTAAATATACTAAATGTTGTAGGAAGATCAGATTTATATCTTAAACTTCAGTTTTTTACTCAGTTGATGGTAATCCCCAACATATTTATTGGTGTTTTTTTGGGAATTAAAGCATTAATTGTTGGTATGATGTTTATTGCATTAGCAGGGTATGTAATATTTAATCATGAATCCAATAAAATATTAAATTATCCAATAAGAGAGCAACTTCATGATGTACTTCCAAGTCTTATACTTGCTCTGTCTATGGCATCGGTTGTTTTTCCTTTAGGTTACTTCTCCTTCTTTAATCCCATAATTACTCTAACTATACAAGTTTTAGTTGGTGTAATTTTTGTTGTTGGTTGGGGTGAAATTCTTGGATTAAAGGAATACAATTTTTTCAAAGCTATATTATTGGAAAAGATAAAATACAAAGTATAAAAAATTGCAAACAAACCAAAGGGAGCAGTTGGGAGTCTTTAATAATGGTAAGAGTTAGATGATTAAACATTATTTTAAGCAATTGAATGACTGATAACTTCGAACAAGGTAAAATCGATTCGTTTATTATGACCAAAGTATTGATTCTGTTTCCTTTTCACAATCATAATCAGTTAGTGGATTCATTGTGTGATAATTTGGCTAAAGTAGGGATCGAAGCTGATTCATTTGATGTAGTAACATGGAGATATAAAAAGAATAGCAGTAATAAGACCCCATTTTTACTTAGCATTCTTTCTCCTTTTATGGTTATTCCCAAAGTGAGGGGCTTACTTATTACTTTACTTGGTAAGAAAGTTATTTTGAAGATTTCAGAAAATTATGAAATAATAGATATTCATTTTTATAGTGCCATTTTCGATGAAATAATATCAGAATTAAAAAAAAGAAAGAAAATCATAAAAATAACAATTTGGGGCTCTGATTTTTACAGGGCTACTAATGCTAGGAGGGAAGTACAGCGCAAATTTTATCAGGAGGTTGATATTATTCAAATGGCAAGCCGGCAAATACTAACTGATTTTTTACTGGTTTATCCTGAACTTACTAATAAAACAGGGATAGCGCATTTTGGGATTATGCAGTTTGATATAATTGATAAAATAATAGAAAATAGGAATGCCGAAACTTGTAAAATAGACATAGGCATTCCTCCGGATAAAATTATTTTAGCGTGTGGAACCAATGGTCATGATGCTCAGCAACATCATCTTATATTACGCAGCATTGATCAGCTTCCAGACTCAATAAAAGAGAAATTATTTCTACTACTTCCAATGACCTATGGTGGCGATAAAAAATACTTTGTTGAAGTAAAGGAAAAGTTGGTTTCATTGGGAGTGCCTTACAAACTCTTTATATCACCTTTATCAGTGGTAGAAATATGCAAGCTTCGAGTCATAAGTGATATAGCCATAACTATACAAAAAACCGATGCTTTCTCTGCCGCTGTTCAGGAACATATTTATGCAGGTGGAATATTGATTTCCGGTGAATGGCTGCCTTATAACAAATTAAAAGAAAATGAAATATTTTATATTGAAACAACATTGGAAACGCTTACGGAAACAATCGGTGAGAGTATTATGAATATTAATAAACTGAAATTACATTGTGATTCAAACAGAGTAAAAATGGGACTTCTTTCATCATGGGATGCTGCAATTACTTCTTGGAAGGACGTATATAATAAGATTGGATGCTAAATGTATTTGTTTTTTTTAGGTCTACTTAATTAGTCAAAGCGCCGAACCTTAATCCGCTAAATAGTAAGATGATTAATGGAACATATAAATCAGTTAAGAATTGGACTAGTTGTATAATATCTGCCTGGCCAAATATGACATTTAAAAGTATTATTAATGATTCCAATATGAGATGTGAAATTTATCATTTAATTATTATTTAGCGGAATAATAATTTTTCTAAGTAGTGAATTTATGAGCCAATATCCTGTATGGAAACTAAAAATGTTGTGTCAGATTAAATAAAAACCCTTAAGCGTGGAAAATAATAAACCCATTTACGTTACCCAGCCTTCGTTGCCTGGTTTAAGTGAATTTATTCCCTATTTAGAGCAAATTTGGGAAAATAAAATCCTGACCAACAATGGTCCCTTTCACCAGCAACTGGAAAAAGAGCTAAGTGCTTTTTTGGGCGTACCTTATATTTCACTTTTTGCGAATGGAACCCTGGCCTTATTGACTGCATTGCAGGTTTTGCGCATTACCGGTGAGGTAATTACTACCCCATACAGCTTTGTAGCCACCACCCACAGCCTTTGGTGGAACAATATTAAGCCCGTTTTTGTGGACATTGAACCGGAGTTTGGCAACCTCGACCCTGCAAAGATTGAAGCAGCCATTACCCCCAAAACAACTGCGATTATGCCAGTGCATGTTTACGGTAATCCCTGCAAGATAGAACGCATACAGGAAATTGCCGATATTTATGGGCTGAAAGTGATTTACGATGCCGCCCATACCTTCGGCGTGAACTATAACGGCCAAAGTATTTGCAATTATGGCGATTTATCGGTGCTTAGCTTCCACGCCACCAAAGTGTTTAACACCATGGAGGGTGGTGCCATTGTATGCCATGATGCTGCAACAAAAAAACGGATTGACTATCTTAAGAATTTTGGCTTTGCCGGCGAAACGAAGGTGATGGCACCCGGTATAAATTCCAAGATGAACGAAATGCAGGCTGCATTGGGTTTACTTCAACTTAAACATTATCGAGGAAACACCGAAAAGCGAAAAATTATTTCTGATACCTATAAAAAAGAATTGGCCGGAATAAAAGGGATTTCCATGCTGCCTGAGCCACAAAATACCGAAACCAATCACGCCTATTTCCCCATTTTTGTTGATGAAAAGGAATATGGCATGAGTCGTGATCAACTTTATGAGAAACTGAAACAAAACAATATTTTTGGCCGTCGATATTTCTACCCTTTGATTAGTGACTTTTCAATGTATAAAAGTCTGGATTCGGCTACACCTTCAAATCTACCTGTGGCGACTAAAATGGCCGAAGAGGTGATTTGTTTGCCCATGTATCCTAATTTGTCAGATAATGATGTTTCTAAAATAGTTAAATTTTTAACAAACAATTAATGAAGAAATTATTGCTGTTAGGAGGGCTAAGATATTTAATTCCTGTAATTAAAACAGCGCAAGAGCTCGGGCATTTTGTTATTACGTGCGATTACCTTCCGGATAACATTGCTCATAAGTATTCAGACGAATATCATAATGTGGATATTACGGATAAAGAGGCTATACTTAAGCTTGCAAAGAAACTAAACATTGATGGTATTATGTCGTTTGCAGTTGACCCGGGAGTATTAACGGCATCCTATGTGGCTGAAAAACTGGGCTTGCCGGGTTGTCCGCACAATTCTGTTGTAATTCTCCAAAACAAAGCATTATTCAGAGCATTTTTAACGGAACATGGGTTCAATGCACCAAAAGCAAAAGGGTTTAAATCTATAGCAGAAGCTTTAAAAGAGATAGATAATTTTCAGTTTCCTGTTATTGTAAAACCAGTTGACTCTGCTGGAAGTAAAGGTGTTACTAAATTAACAGACTTTGCTGAATTACCACAAGCTGTAGCAGCGGCTCTGAAAAACTCTCTTGTCAAGGAATTTATAATTGAAGAATTTATTACACAATTAGGCTTTTCTTCTGATACCGATTGTTTTTCTATTGACAATGATTTACAGTTCATCTCCTATTCAAAACAATATTTTGATACAAAGGCAGCTAACCCTTATACCCCTGCGGCTTATAGTTGGCCTGCCACAATAGAAGCTGAGCATCAAAAACATCTATCTGCTGAATTAAAACGCCTTGTTAAATTATTAAATCTTGGGACTTCAATTTATAACATTGAAGTAAGGGTCGGGACAGATAATAAGCCTTACATTATGGAAGTCTCACCGCGGGGCGGAGGAAATCGTTTGTCGGAAATGCTAAAATATGCAACAGGTACTGATTTAATTGAAAGTGCAGTTAAAGCTGCTTTAGGTGAAGAAATTAACAAGCTTTCCACGCCTATTTACAATGGCCATTGGGCCGAAATAATATTGCATACAAACAAAAGCGGATACTTTAAAGGGCTGGAAATAGAATCAAAAATTAAAAAAGAAAACTTGATAGAAATGGACTTATGGGTTAAACCCGGTGATCAGGTTAAATCGTTTAATGCGGCAAATGATGCAATTGGCACCTTGGTTCTTAGGTTTGAGACTCAGGAACAGCTTAATGAAATGATGTTGATCATTAAAAATTGGGTTAAGGTACTTGTAGATTAAAATAATATGACAGCAATTTATTTATTTGGTATTAGTACGACATCTATAAGAGTAAAATGTTTTATTGAATACCATAAGCTATATACTGTGAAAGCATTTATTGTCGATGACGAATATAAAACGCATAATAATTTCGAAGGTTATCCAATAATTTCTTTATCTGATTTTAAAAATATACATGATTACCAAAAGCTACAAGTTTTTATATGTGTGGCATGGAATAGACTAAACGAGGACCGTAAGTTTGTCTTTCAAAGATTATCTGCGGAAAAATTGAATATTATAAACTTAATCTCGCCTAATGCTATTATTCGAGGTGAAGTTTTAGGTTCAAATGTTTTTGTAGGAGATTATGTTATATTAGAAGTTGGTACAGTAATAAACCAAAATATTTTTATTGATCACAATAGTTTTGTAGGTACTAATACTATCATTAAAGAACACGCATACATAGGCGCCAAAAGTGTGATTGCAGGAGATAGCATTATAGGCCAACAAAGCTTTATTGGAATCCATTCAACAGTCTTTGATAAGGTTTGTATTGGTAGCAAGTGTATAATCTCTGGTGGCGAAATTATTAAGAGAAATGTTCAAGATTTTTCAGTTGTCAAGAATGTAGATGGGAGACAAATTACCAAAACATATACCCCAGAAGAAATCATTAATAAATTAATAGTAAAAAGAAGTGTCCGATAAAGTGTTTGTTTCTATTTGTTGTATTACTTACAATCATGAATCATACATAGGAGAATGTTTAGACGGTTTTCTAATGCAATAATGTGATTTTGCATTTGAATTGCATATCCACGATGATGCTTCAACGGATGGAACAGAGGAAATTATAAGAGAATACGAAATTAAATATCCTGATATAATAAAACCTCTTTATAAAGAGGAGAATCAGTGGGTAAAAGGGAGAAGATGTAGTTTAGTATTTAATTTTCCAAAATCAAAAGGCAAATACAACGTCCTTTGCGAAGGCGACGATTACTGGACCGACTCTTACAAATTGCAAAATCAGGTGGATTTTTCGGATAAATAACTCCAATAATAGCATGGATATTCATTTTTAGTATACCGTAATTTAATGGACAAAATAAAAATAATCCATATCTATTCTGACACAAAGTTTATTGATGGTTCTTTACGATTTGAGGAAGAAAGATTTGATAATACTATAATTGTAATTGGAGTAAAAAATAATTATCAAGGATATTATAAGGATTCAGCTGAATTCTACAAATTCTCTTTCGTTAACATTAAAGTTATTTTGAGCAGATGCAAATCAGCCGACATGGTAGTTTTGTATGATTTAAATTCTATCAAAGCTTATATTGCCAATAGGCTGCCGAGTTCTGTCAAAGTTATATGGCGTTTTTTTGGTTTGGAACTTTATCAAAGAATGCCCGAATACGTTTATAGCGAGCAAACAGCTAAAGCTTTAAAAATAGATACTAAAAAATATGACTTTTTGTATTTTAAAAATAAGTTAGCTTTATTTTACAATTCCATTAGGTTCAAAACTATATTTAAAAATGAGTTCGAAAAAGCTGCATTTAGCCGCGTAAATTATTTTCATGGTCTTTCACTAGCTGAATATCTGTTTTTGAAAGGTTACTGGCCTAAATTGCCTCCTTTTTTGCAGATTAGTTATAATCAACACTCAGAGATCCATAATTTTAGGAAAAAGGAAAGCAACCTTATTATTATTGGCAATAACAGAAGTGCATATAATAATCATCTTGATATTATTGAAGTGATAAAAAGGTCTAAGAATAGAAGCAATTATGTATTCTTACTATTGTTCAATTATGGTCAAAAGAATGCTTACACAGATATTGTTAAGCGAAAAGCTGGCGAAGTAAAAGAAATCAAGATTATAGAAGACTTTATGCCTCTTGAACAATTTAAAGCTTTATATTCTAATGCTGATGCATTGGTTTTGAATGGTCACCGACAAATGGCCATGGCAAATGTCTTTGAAGCATTGCGAAAAAACACTAAAATTTATTTAAATGAAAAAAATGTAATATTAAAGTGGTTAAAGGAAGAAGGATTTAAGGTTTTTACAACACATGATTTCTATACTGACCTCGATGCAAACACGCTTTGCTTATCAGAAGATGACGTGTTAAACAATCAGGCGCAATTAGTGAAATTTGCAACCAAATTCAGCCATCAAAATTTCCATAGTACATTGGTTGAAATAATAAACAACAATTGAAAATATGAATATCACCCTTATTGCTGGCGCCCGCCCAAACTTTATGAAGATAGCCCCTTTCATTCGTGCTATCCAAAAGGTGCAGAAAACCGGTAGCACCATACATTATCCCTTAGTACATACCGGACAGTACTACGACCAAACAATGAGCGGCACTTATTTCAAAGAACTCAATATTCCGGAGTCGGCTTCCAATTTAGGATATGCTTAAAAATCATAAACTGAACAAGTTACTATCATTCGAGAGTGCAAGGAAAATCAGCAGATAAAATCTATAAAGAACAATGAATAAAAAAAAGATATTAATTGTGTGCAGTGGGTTTTACCCGGATAATTCGCCCCGTGCACATCGGGCCGCTGAATTGGTAAAAGAATTTTCGCGGCAGGGGCATGAAGTAACGGTTTTAACACCAAAAAAGCCGGTACATCTGGCTTTTGAAAAGGAACACCAGGTTCAAATAAAGGACTTAGGCAAACCCAAATGGAAAGTGCCGGATTTTGGAGGTTCGAAACTAGGGTATATACTCACACGAATGGCCGTGCGTTCACTTCAACTGGGGTTTGAATATCCTGGCATTGAGTTGATGTTCAAAGTTACAAAAGCCTTGCTCAAAGAAAAAGATTATGATTTACTTATTTCCATAGCTGTACCCTTTCCCATTCACTGGGGTGTTGCTAAAGTTTGGAATAAAAACCAATCCATAGCAAATACCTGGGTTGCAGATTGTGGTGATCCTTATATGGGAGATACAAATGATTCTTTCCGGAAGCTTTTCTACTTTAAGTATGTTGAAAAATGGTTTTGTAGAAAGGCGGATTACATATCCGTACCACGGATTGAAATGAAAGTAAGTTACTACCCTGAATTTCATCAAAAGATCATAGAAATTCCTCAGGGATTTAGTTTTGAAGAGGTGAATTTTGAAGGAAATGAACCTCAGAATCCGGTTCCAACATTTGCTTTTGCTGGTGGGCTTTTTAAGGGGAAAAGGGATCCTTCAAAGTTTATGGAATTTTTGTGTTCACTTAATTTTGATTTTAAATTCATAATTTATACAAAAACACCTGACTTGATTGTACCTTATAAAGAGAAGCTGGGTGATAAATTAGAAATCCGAAATTATATTCCAAGAGAGGAACTATTGCCTGTTCTAAATAAGATGGACTTTCTGATTAATATTGGTTATGATCCCGCACTTCAAAGCCCTAGTAAGCTGATTGATTATCATCTTGCAGGTCGTCCTATATTATCTTTTAATTCTGATTTTAATGAAAAGGACGTGCAGTCATTTGAATATTTCCTGAAGAGAGATTATTCGAGTCAGTTGATTTTTGGTAATATCGAAAAATTCAATATTAGCAATGTTGCCAAGCAATTTACTGCGCTTAAGTAATATGTCGTTTAAAGGGGTAAGGCCAAATACAAGAAAAGCTATGAATTCAAAACCATTGCCGGTTGCTTTACTATTTCTGGTATGGCCTTTTGGACTTTTATATACTTCTTTAAAGAATTTTAAAGCTCCCGGTGCTAAAACCGGCTTTATTTTATTTTGCGCTTATTTTGGGTTTGTGTTTGTTGTGTCCCGGGATTTAGGAGGCGCCGATTCAGCTCGTTATGCTCAGTTACTGAGGGATATGCACCAACTTACTCCCAGTTTTGAGAACCTGTGGGCCTCACTTTATTCCTACGAAACAAACATATTAGATATTTATCAGCCACTTTTAACATGGCTTGTTTCTTTATTTACAGATAACATCCATATTTTATTTGCTTCGTTTGCTTTTGTTTTTGGCTGGTTTTATGCCAATAATATTTGGATAGTCCTTAAACAAATACAGAATAAAGTCACATACCTGACACTATTATTAGTGTTGGTTTTTGCATTAATAATACCTATTTGGTACATAAATGGTGTACGCATGTACACTGCAGCGCAGATATTTATTTATGGGATTTTACTTTATTTTGTTGAGAATGAAAAAAAGAAGGGTTTGTTATGGGCTGGGGTATCTATTTTTGTTCATTTTTCATTTTTGTTTCCATTCGCATTGCTGATTATTTATAAAATATTACCTAAAAAAGTCATTATTTATTTTATATTTTTCATAATCACTTTGTTGTTTTCAGAGATAAATATCTATAACATTCAAGCATACCTCAGGATGCTTCCTGATATTTTTCAGCCGAGGGTCGAATCCTATACGAATATTGAATATGTAAAAGGAATCAAAAAATCAGCAGAATATTACAATTGGTATGTGGCTTTTTCCGGACTTGCATTGAAAGTAGCTATTAGTTCGTTGTTAATCATTCTAATAATTTTTAGTCGTAAATTTCTTAAAAAGAATAAACAGTTATATGAGTTTGTGGGTTTTATTCTGTTTTTTGGCAGTTGGGCAAATATTGCTGCCGTTGTTCCATCCGGTGGAAGGTTTCTTGTTGTGTTCAATATGCTGAGTATGGGTTTCATTATCTTATATCTGGTCAAATACCAGGTGAGTTTTCCTGTTAAGATAATCCGTCTAATTTCAATGCCTTTACTGATTTTTTATTGTATTTTTACCCTCCGGGTAGGTTTTGATTATATGGGCATCTCCACTTTTATTGGCAATCCTTTTTCGGCTTTGCTTATTGAGGACAATACCCCACTTATTGAGTTTGTAAAATCCCTTTTGTAATATTTGAAAAATTCAAATGTCCATTTCCCAAACCCTCAGATACACCCTCTCCAACCTCCCTGGCTGGCGTACAAAACGTAAAATCGTTGTCTTCGAGTCGGATGACTGGGGAAGTATCCGTATGTCATCTAAAGCAGCATTCAATAGCTTGATAAAGGCTGGGATTCCGATTGAAAACAATCCATACAATCGCTTTGATGGCCTGGAAAGCAATGCCGACCTGGAGCATTTATATGAAGTGCTTGCCCAATTTAAAGATCGTAAAGGCAATCACCCTGTTTTCACCGGCGTAAATGTGGTGGGCAATCCTGATTTTGAAAAGATTAAAGCAGCCAATTTTGAACAATACTTCTACGAGCCCTTTAGTGAAACATTGAAAAGATATCCCGAACATGACCGCGTGCTTGGCCTATGGAAAGAAGGGGTGGATAATCGATTGTTTGTGCCACAGTTTCATGGACGGGAGCATCTGAATGTTCAACGCTGGATGCGGGATCTCAGGGCAGGTAATGAACATACCAGACTTGGGTTTGATCTGGAGTTGTGGGGAATATATTCTCCACTTATAAACGCAGATTACCAGGCAGCTTTTGACCTGGAATTTGCAGCGGATCTGGAGTATCAACATTCGGTAATTGAGGAAGGCATTGATCTTTTTGTGAAGTTGCATGGCTATGTACCCCGTTTTTTTGTTCCCACCAATGGCCCTTTCAATCTGGCCCTGGAGCAGACGCTCCATAATAAGGGTATAAAGTACATTATGCTTGATAAGCTGCAGAAAGAACCCTTAGGGGATGGGAAATATAAAACGCAC
>JAQUBO010000321.1 GCA_028686735.1 Bacteroidales bacterium | reverse complement strand
GATATTTATAGTTTTTCCCGTAATCGAGGTTTTTCATAAGTTTTGTCGGAGCATTTCTTAAATGCAAAGGCACAGATAAATCTCCAGTTTCTTTAACTACGGCTATAGCTTTATCAATTGCCAAATAAGCCGAATTACTTTTCGGACTTGTAGCTAGATAAATTGTAGCTTCTGATAAAATTATACGTGCCTCAGGCATTCCGATTTTACTTACAGCATCAAAACAAGTATTTGCAATTAACAAAGCATTTGGATTCGCAAGTCCGACATCTTCTGCTGCAAGAATAATCAGTCGCCTGGCGATAAATTTAACGTCCTCCCCTCCTTGCAACATACGAGCAAGCCAATAAACTGCTGCATCAGCATCGCTACCACGCACCGACTTAATAAATGCAGAAATAATATCGTAGTGTTGCTCACCAGATTTATCATAAATTGCCATGTTTGCCTGCAATCGATCAAGCACAAGTTTATTTGTAATTGTTACTTTGTTTTCACTAGCAGAATTCGCTATTAATTCTAATAAATTAAATAATTTTCGTGCGTCCCCACCCGAAAATCTATATAAAGCATCCCTTTCTTTAATTTTAATATTAATCTTTTTTAACTCAACATCTTCCTTTATAGCTTTATCGATAAGTAAATCGAGATGTTTTTCTTCCAAATGCTTAAGCACATAGACCTGACAACGAGACAAAAGCGGAGAAATAACCTCGAAGGATGGATTTTCTGTTGTTGCACCGATTAGAGTAATAGTTCCATCCTCAACAGCACCTAACAAAGAATCTTGCTGAGATTTACTAAACCTATGAATTTCATCAATAAAAAGTATAGGATTTGATTTAGAAAAAAGATTTTGTTTGCTGGCTTTTTCAATAACTTCACGAACATCTTTAACACCACTATTAACAGCACTAAGAGTATAAACAGTTCTATCGGAGATTTTACTAATAATATTTACCAGAGTAGTTTTACCAACTCCTGGAGGACCCCACAAAATCATAGACGGAATATTACCAGACTCTACAGCTTTTCGCAACGTAGCATTTTCTTCTACAAGATGCTCCTGTCCAGCATAATCATTAAAATTTGATGGACGTAAACGCTCGGCTAATGGTTTTGTTGTTGACATAAAAATATTTAAAATGTAAAAATACAAAATAGAATTGAGTAACAGAAATAATGCTAAGTAATTACCAAACAATAATATGTTATTAAAATTAGATATTTATAGCAATTTTTCAACTTTTTTTGTTTTATTTCGTTATTATTGTAAAAAGAGTTTAAATGAGGTTTTTTACCACTACTATACTGATACTAATTTCTTTTCTTGGTGCTATTGCACAAAAAGATAGTACTAATCTCGTTAAATACGACTTTAGTTTTACTTTTAAGGACGGTATTTATCCCAATTTTAACTCTTTTAAAAACAATGACCCAATACCCCCAGAGTCAATTATTAGTCCTGATTACTCAGATGATTTTTACAATAAATTAGACACAGCACAAAGCATTATATATTATGGAAAATTTGGCTCATCAATATCAATTCCTGTAAGGAGTATTTGGGGTTACAGTAAAAATGGAAAGCCATATATTTTATGGGCAGATAAATTTAACTTAATCCCTTATGTTGGGCAAATAACCCATTTTGTTTCCACCGTAACAGTATATTACTCGTCTTATCAAGATCCTTTTTACAATTCATATCACTACAATTCATACTCAAGAGGTTATCAAAGCGAAGAACTACGACAGTTTATAATTGATATGCAAACAGGCAAAATAATCGACTATAATCTCAAAAACATTGAAACAATACTAAAACGAGATATAGACATTTATAATGATTTTATGAAACTTCGCAAACGTAAACGTAATAAACAAATGTTCTATTTTATAAAACTATATAACGAGAAAAACCACTTATTTATACCTGAGTAAAAATGAAAAAACAACAATTTATACTTATACTAGTATTGATTTCCTACATAAACTCTTTCGCACAAATAAATATTCCTGTAGGAACTCAATCGCAATTAAACAATTTTTTAAACTCTAAGACTTATGTGGTTTTAAAAAACGACAGAATGTCGGATTACAACTTCGCTATAAAAGAAGCTATCGAAAAGCACTGGACTCTAACCGATTATGAATTTGTGTATGAATCGGATTTTAAAAATTTGCAAAATGACCCTAAGAATTCTTTTATAATGATTAATAAAGTGTATTTTGAAAAAGATAAAACACAAACTCTATTTGATTTTATTATTGTAACATTAGGCGGTAATCATCGTAATGCAAACGAAATGCCAACACTCTGTGCAATTCCATTATGTTACAAAGGAGCCTTAGAATCCGACTACGATTATAAAATCCCAATAATGATAAAACATATCGAAAACCATATCACAACATGTAAAGCCAATCCATCACTAAATGAGGATAACATCGCAGAATACTACTTCAACAAATCTGGCAGCCTTAAAAAGAAAACCCTATATTTACTGAAAGAAGAAGTTGAACCCGAAATTAGAACAAAAAACTCATTTGCAAGTACTTATCCATATAGTTTTGATTACACAACACGAGAAAACATTAACTCTATAACTAATAACAATACTAAAAATGCTGTAATTTTACACTTAATTTGCCCTAAACTCAACAATACGCTCTCATACTGTATCAAAATAATTATAGATGCCGAGAATGGATTAATTTACTACTGGGATCAACACAAAATTAATAAAAAAAACAAAGATTACTTACTAAAAAGTGATCTCAAAAAACTTGTAAAAAAAGAATGAGCTACGACGAAGTATTAGAGTTCATGTTCAACTCACTTCCAATGTATCAACGCATTGGGCAATCTGCATACAAAGCCGATTTAGACACAAGCGAAAAACTCGATAAGCACTTTTCTCATCCTCATAAGAGCTTTAAAACAATTCATGTCGCTGGAACAAACGGGAAAGGCTCTGTCTCGCACAGCATAGCTTCAGTTTTACAGGAAGCCGGCTACAAAACAGGACTATACACCTCTCCTCATCTCATCGATTATCGTGAACGAATACGTGTAAATGGCGAAATGATTTCAAAAGAATTCGTTACTGATTTTATAAACGAGAATACTGAACTATTTAAAGAACTAGAACCCTCTTTTTTTGAAATGAGTGTTGCTCTTGCATTTGAGTATTTCAAATTTTGTAATGTCGATGTTGCAATTA
>JAQUBO010000320.1 GCA_028686735.1 Bacteroidales bacterium | reverse complement strand
GGGTCCTATTTCTAAAATAAACAAATCTGGACCATCAATATCATAAAGGATATTATCGGTAAATTTTACCACTATTTCACCGCCATACCCTAAGGTCGTAAACTTTTTTTCATATTCTCCAATATAATCGGGAATTCCAATTATATTCTGAACGCCATATCCTTCAATTGGTGCAGGGTTTCCTACTTTAAAACTTATCACTTCGTCTGCAAATGAGATATCTCCAAACGGAAAAAAAACTCGTCCACCATGACCATCAGGATAGGTTCTCCCAATTTGTGAGTATGACGATAAAGCAAATGTTAATGTAATAGCAATTAAGATTAATTTTAATGTTTTCATCATGATTGTTTTATTAATGGTTGATTTTAAAAATTGTTTTAATATAGTGTCTGCCAATGATTAACTTGTCGCTGTGATGTTTTGGTAAAGATAAAAAAAATTATCTACAATCCAAAAGCTTACGTTTACTAATTGATTTTATGAAAAACAAGTAACTCAAGCTCCAGTATAATCAGTTTGTCCTCTAAATCAATAAATTATTTTAAAATTATTTTGCCTACATCTTTATTCTATAGCGGTTAAAAAACGGTGTGCAACTTAAATGTATAATATGAAAATAACTATTGAAATATATTGTAACACAGATGATGTAATTTTAAAAATCATGCTACATAATAAGCGATGCCGAAACTAGAATTCCTAATAACAATCTTACTAAAAGTATAAAATGGTATCATCACAAATCCGCTTTGATCAGTTGTTCTGAATATAAATCCTATAAACTGGTTTCCAGTAATTATTATTCAAGATAATTTATCAATATTACTCACTAATGTATTTTGTTACTTCTAGAAATAAACAGATTCAAAAACAGCTAGTGGTGCTCTTTTACCAACATTTAGCATTAGCTTATTGCCAATAATTGTATAATTATCTGTCATATCCAAAACTTTAAAAAAATCGACTTCATTTACGGAAACATCTGGACAAATACGCAAGCTTGATAGCAAATTGTTAAATCTAATTCTCAATTTATCTTCTTCAAGTGTATAGTTTCCAGAAAATTGATTACAACCAGCAAATCCAGTAAGAGTATTATCGTTTCTTAAGATAATATATTGCTCTCTTTCTTGATTTAGTGCCATAACGACCTCTTTACCTTCCAATTCAATTAATTTCCAATATTTATTGGTAATCCCTTCCTCTTTTACCTTTACAAAGCAAGCTAGCGGCTCTCTTTTTCCAACATTCAACATTAGTTTATCACCAGAGATAGTAAAATTATTTACTTTTTCCAACATATTATTAAACTTTATTTCATCCCAATCTTCATTGTTACACGCCATCAGTGTGGTCGCCACATTATCAAATTTAATCTCTAATCCGTTAGAAGTATCATAGGAGCCTAAAATCCTATTACAACCATTTGAGCCGCTTAGTTTATTGTCTTCCTGAGAAAGAAAAATATAGATTTGGTTTTCTACCGAAGTTGGAGGTTGTTCTCCATCTATTTCTATTAATACCCAATACACATTTTCTATACTTTTAGTACTGATCTCAGATTGTTTGCGAGTTTGTTTACTTGTGCTGCATCCTATAGTTAGGGTTATTAATAAAAAGAAAAAAAATGTTTTCATAAAATTTAGCTTTAAATAAAATTATAAATATCATTATCAAACAATATACCAATTTAAAATACAATATTTATGAAGAATTCCACGTAGTCGGCATTTAGAATAAATAATCTCGTTCACTTCAAAGCAAGCACTAAAATATTATTTACGATTGCATAGAGTTTAAATAATTCAGGTTAAAATACACTTCGCATTTGTCCATTCAGCGTACAAAATTATTTAATATATTGTTTAATCGCTTTTACATATTCTTCAAAAGCGTCAATTCCTATATTGGTAATTTCAATTGATGTATGTTGATAATTGTTTAAAAAGCCTTTGGTTATACTTATATATTTTTCCTTTTCTAATTTTTTTAGCTGAACACTAATATTACCTGAGGAGGCTTTTGTGATGTCTTTTAATTCATTAAAATCTGATTTGCCATTACTTACCAAATAAGATATAATAGCCAAGCGAAGTTGAGAATGCAATAATGGATTTAGATTTTTAAACATTTTCTTTTTTTCTTATATTGAACCATTAATAATACGCCAGGAATTAACACAGCAAAGATTGATACAATTCCCAGTAATAAGGAATGATAAATCCAGTCGAGATAAAAACATAAAAACGCCGAAAAACTAATAAAAAAACCACAGTAGAGCAGTAATTTGCTTTTTATTGAAATTCCTGAAACTATTGTACCTACAGATAGTAAAATTAAAATAATGGGTATTAAGTTTTCCTTTAGATAACTTGCAAATAAAAACCCTAAAATCATCATATTAATTGATAAAACAATCCACAACGCAGATACTATTTTACTAATTAAATTTTGCTTGCCTTTCCTCGCCTTTTTTGAATAATAAAATGTGGAATATATCGCTCCGATTGGCATTAATAAGTAGGGATACCAACTTATTTCATAATATTCATTCTTTAAAAGAATAAATTGACTAATAGAAGTTATAAAGATTAATACTCCCCAAAACATAAAAATAAATCCATTTTCTTCAAATTTATTTCTCGCTTGATTAATAGCTTGGGTAATTATTTCCAGACTTTTTTCAGGTGATAGTTTTTCTGTTTCCATAAACACAATTATTAATTTACAACAAAGATAAAGTAGTTTATGTTATAAACAAGATTTTTCTTAGTTTTTTTTGATTATATTTATGTTTTTCGCTAATTTTTCGTGTTTTTATCTGTAATTATATGATACTATTACTAAATAGTGTGTCTGTAGATTGCTAAATTTGAGCTAGCGAAGGAATTTATGTTTCAGTTAACTAAGAATGTATGGGGAAATTTGGAATCGCAAAATGCGATATCAAGTTGGGGTGGACGAAGAAAACCACCAAATATTTTTACAGAACAAGGAGTGTCGATGCTCTCTGCAGTTTAGTAGTGTCCAAATTAGTGTGTCTGCAGTTTTACGAAGCGATAACGCAATACGAGTTAGTATTGGAATTATGAATGCGTTCATTAACCCGCATTATTACTTCGTGAGGGCTTCGCCGTTCATGCGATTAGCTTTGTGTAGATACACCTGTGCTGAGTTTATCGAAGTAAGGCGCCTAACTTTGCAGTTATACAAATGTATTTACTCCCTT
>JAQUBO010000106.1 GCA_028686735.1 Bacteroidales bacterium | reverse complement strand
TTACCTTAAATGCTGATGGTACAACTACCATTGAAAAAGATAATTATTCTGAACTACCTCAGTTAAGAGATAACTCTTTTGGAGGAAATATTTTCTATCGACCAACGCCAAATCAAAAAATAGAGATAAATTTTACCAGTTTATATGAGTATCGTTATGGTGGAGAGATGATTGATAAAGTTGCTCACTTAGCTCAACAATCCGAGGAAAGAGTGCATAATATTTTTATGGGAGGAATAGATTATCAGGTTAATTTTAATAAGGATAACAGTTCTTTTATAGCATACTTTGCTGGACAACATACGGACAGAAAACATTATACGGGATTGTATCCAATAAATGAAGAGTATGAAACGGATTCTGCTTTTTATCTGGCAGAACAAAATCATTTAAAGAATCCACCCTACGGTACAACTGATAATACTACCTTACAGGGAGGAGTTCAGCTTAATCACAGGATTAATAAATTTATTATTGGAAGTAACGTAATAACAGGTGGACTCGAGTTTCAAGAGGATAATATTATTGACTCAATACCTCAATATAGGTATGGAACTAATCAAGAAACACAAAATTTTGCAGCTTTTTTTCAAAGTGACTGGAAACTTTCTTCCTCTTTTACTTTTCTTGCAGGATTACGAGCCGATAAACATAGCCTTGTAGATCATGCAATACTAAGTCCTAGGTTTTCATTTTTGTATAGATTAAAAGATTATACACAGTTTCGATTAACATGGGGAACTGGTTTTAGAGCTCCGCAGGCTTTTGATGCAGATATGCATATCGCTTTTGCTGGTGGTGGTGTCTCTCGTATTTCATTGGCCAATAACTTAAAAGAAGAGCGTTCAAATAGTTTTAGTGGGTCTGTAAACTTTGATTATCCGAAACCAAAATATATTTTAGGTTTTACATTCGAGGGGTTTTATACAAAATTAAATGATGCCTTTTATTTACAACCTATCGGAAAGGATGATCTTGGGGAACAGTTTGAAAAACGTAATGGTCCTGGAGCAACAGTTCAGGGGGTAACATTAGAGCTAAGAGCAAATTATAACAAAACAGCACAAATTGAGCTTGGTTATACCTTACAATCGAGTTTGCATGATGAAGCAGTAGATTATATAGATGGGCTTGAAGCAAAAAGAGAGTTTTTAAGAACGCCAAATAACTATGGGTATGCAATTTTTACTCTCTATCCAACAAAAAGTTTTAGTGCCTCAATAAGTGGGCTTTACACTGGTTCAATGATACAAGCCAAGTTCTCTCCTGATGAGTCTATTTATCCTAATGAGTATCGAACATCACCATCATTTGCCGAATTAAATGCTAAAATCGGATATACAATTGCGTTAGAAACTATCGATTCGGCTTTAGAAATATATGGGGGCATAAAAAATATAACTAATGTTTATCAGTCAGATTTTGATAATTACCGAAATAGAGATAGTAACTATATTTATGGACCTTCGTTACCGAGAACAATTTATGTTGGGATAAAATTAAAAAGCTTGTAACCCGCATTATTACATACGGTAAGGGCTACGATTAGCTTTGTGTAGATACACTTGTGCTGCAATGCACTGCGATATAATAAGCTTGTCGATAATAGCTTATTAAAATTCTGATCTTATCTACCATTGTTATCATTATTATACCTTTAATTGAAATTTTCAACAAAGGTGGTTTAATATTTTTTTAGGTGGTAAGTTTTCAGTTAATAGAGTGGTAACTTTTCAACTAATATATACAGTCGAAGGAATGTCGCAGCCGCTTAACAGAGTTTATATCAGACTTGCCGAAATGCATCTAATCAGAGCTGAATCAAATTTGATTGATGGCGGTGCCAGAAACTCAACTTATGCTTTTGATAGTTATAATGCTTTGCGAGATAGAGCTTTTGGCGAAAATTACTCCCCTGAAACCGTTACTTTAGGCAATCTTTTAGATAGTGTGCAAATGGAAAGGAGGAGAGAACTTTGTTTCGAGGGAGATAGATATCATAATCTTAAAAGATTACAAAAGCCTCTACGCAATGGTGTGGATTGGAATGAAGATGCTCCAATATTTAAAATTCCTGCCGACGAAATGTCTGGAAATAATTTAATGGTGCAAAATCCGTAGATGAGGCTTTATGCTTGTTGGATGTGATTAAACCGCATTATTACTTCGTGAGGGCTTCGCCGTTCATGCGATTAGCTTTGTGTAGATACACCTGTGCTGATCCGTCAGCTGACGGAGAAGTAAGGCGCCTAACTTTGCAGTTATACAAATGTATTTACTCCCTTTGGTCGTGAGCTAAAGGTTCAATAAGTTAGCAACGCAGTAGATGCACAAAGACAATCGCAAGCAGTACTAAAATTTGGGTGCATTAATGACTTTTGATAAACAATATAAATGTTTGACAATCTGACATTTACTAACATATTCTACAAAAAGCGGTGAATAATGCGGGTTAAACCATGGGAAATCAATAAATGGTTTTGATAGGATATGGCAAAATTGTTCGTGCCACACAGTTTATCCAAAATACTTCCAGCCAAAATCGTTCCCAGAGCACCAGCAAGCTAAAATACAGATAAGACAGAATTAGTAAACCACAGGCTCTCGCCTTTTTTAGATTAATAAGAAGTCGGCAATAATGTTGTTATCCCCGATTTCATATTCGCCTTGAATATCATGATGCCAATGAGAACGAAAAAAAATGTATTTAGGTATAACATTAAGTAATCATTAAATGTTTTTACAAAAACCTGTTGAGTTTATATATAAAGTCTTATCTTTGAATCCAAATTATACAAGTTATCATAAACAAGCTTGTGAAACTTGACAGTAAAGAAAAGACGATAAATACGAAAGATATACAAATAGAGTTTTGGTAAATTAATCAAGAAAAATTGAATTACGCAGGCTAATAGAGACTATACGTAATTTGGGTAATATGCTAATATTGAAGTGTATAGCATTAGGCAAAATTAGTAACAAAATAAAAAATACTGGAAAATGAATACAGAGAAAGACCTTGCAAAACTAATGGAACTAATTAAAAAACAAGGATTTGAAACGACTGACGAGATTAGTGCGTTTTTAGAAAAATTTAAGGGACAAAGTCTTGATGATTTGCCTGAAAGTATTGACAAAAAAGATCGCTCGCAAGATTTAGTTTTTGATGCTTATGAAGAACCTGTATCTAAAGGAACGAAATTAGTAAAGCAGGCTCTAGAATTAGACCCAAATAATGCAGATGCTTATAATTATTTGGCGAGCATTGAAAAAAATATTGATAAAGCGATAGAACAATATGAAAAAGCAATAAAAGCAGGCGAAAAAACACTTGGTAAGAAATTTTTCAAAGAAGAAAAAGGCTATTTCTGGGGCATGATAGAAACTCGACCTTATATGCGTGCAAAAGCTGGACTGGCTGACTGTTTTTATGCTAAAAACGAAGTTGATAAGGCAATTGAAATATATGAAGAGATGTTAGAATTAAATCCCAATGACAATCAAGGGATTAGATATCTACTGTCAACCTTATTGCTTGACAAAAAGGACTTGACCAAATTTGAAAGATTTATAAAGGAAAATGAAGATGAAGATTGTGCTGTATGGAATTACAATAATGCTCTGTATAGCTTCAAAAAATTAGGAAAAACAGCAAAAAGTGAGAAAGTATTATTACATGCATACAAAAGTAATGAGTTTGTGATTGACTATATGTTAGGAAATAGAGAAATGCCAAAAGAACAACCAAGATATATTGGAAGAGGTGATGAAGATGAGGCAATTTCATATGTAAATGATGCTTGGTCGATATGGAAAAAAACTGACGGAGCATTCGACTGGATTTATTATTTTAGGCAGAAAATATTGAAAATGAATTAACTACTTTGCCAACCGTTACAAACATGTTATTTAACACCACTTTAACATTTTTAACAAATATACAAGATAAATATTGCGTTAGAGTCTTGACAAAACTTTAAATTTCATGTAATTTCGTGCAGATTAGAATTTTAAAATTAAATAATTTAACTATGGATAATAACACAAACATCAAGGAATTAAACGAGCGTATTCAAAAAGAAAGTGCTTTTGTTGACATTGTCAACATGGAGATGAAAAAAGTAATTGTTGGTCAACGACATTTACTTGAGGGGCTTATGATTGGTCTTTTGTCTGATGGGCATATTTTGCTTGAAGGAGTCCCTGGTCTTGCAAAAACTCTTGCAATTAATACATTGGCAACTACGATTAATGCAAAGTTTGCGAGAGTTCAATTTACTCCAGATTTGTTACCAGCCGATTTAATTGGAACGATGATTTACTCTCAAAAAAAAGAAGAGTTTATTGTAAAAAAAGGACCTGTGTTTGCCAACTTTATTCTTGCTGATGAAATCAATAGGTCTCCTGCTAAAGTCCAGTCGACTTTGCTTGAAGCAATGCAAGAGCGTCAGGTTACAATTGGAGATACAACTTATAAAATGGACAACCCGTTTTTAGTAATGGCAACGCAAAATCCAATTGAGCAAGAAGGAACTTATCCTCTTCCCGAAGCACAGGTTGACAGATTTATGCTTAAATTAAAAATTGAATATCCAGACTTGGAGGAAGAACGCTTGATTATAAGAGAAAACCTTATGGGAGAAATGCCAAAAGCCAATACAGTAATTAAAACAGAAGATATTATTAGAGCTCGAAACGTGGTTAGAGAGGTTTATCTTGACGAAAAAATCGAAAAATATATCCTAGATATTGTGTTTGCAACAAGATTCCCCGAAAAATATGAACTCGCAAAATTGGCTGGTATGATTTCATTTGGAGGATCTCCTCGTGCTTCAATAAATCTTGCCTTAGGGGCAAAAGCTTATGCCTTTATTAAGCGTAGAGGATATGTAATCCCCGAAGATGTTAGAGCTGTTTGCCATGATGTACTTAGGCATCGTGTTGGATTAACTTACGAAGCAGAAGCCGAAAATATTACAAGCGAAGAAATAATTAGCGAAATTCTTAACAGTGTAGAGGTGCCATAGATAAATAATTCTTTATAACTGAGAATTATTTGTGTGGATATGTGATTATTTGAAAATTTATCCTTTATGGAAGCAAAAGATTTATTAAAAAAAGTAAGAAAGATTGAAATTAAAAGCCGGCGACTTACGAGTCAGGTATTTGCAGGTGAATATCATTCTGCTTTCAAAGGTAGAGGTATGGCTTTTAGCGAAGTACGTGAATATCAATACGGCGACCCTGTAAAGGACATTGACTGGCATGTTACGGCTAGATTTAATCATCCTTATATAAAGGTGTTTGAGGAAGAACGCGAATTAACTGTTATGCTACTTATTGATATAAGCGGTTCAAAGAAATTTGGTACTAGAGTCCAGTTAAAACAAGATGTAGCAACCGAAATTGCTGCCGTCCTTGCGTTTTCTGCTTTGCAAAATAACGATAAAATTGGAGTGTTACTATTCTCAGACCGTGTCGAGAAATTTATACCACCTAAAAAAGGACGGAAACATATTTTGCGTATTATTTTAGAATTATTAAATTTTGAACCGCAAAGTCAAAAAACAAATATTACCGAGCCTCTTAAATATCTGACAAACGCAATTAAGAAAAGATGCACAGCATTTGTAATATCAGATTTTATTGCTCCCGACTTTTCCGAAGCTATCAAAATTGCTGGAAATAAACATGATGTAGCAGCTATAAGATTACATGATAGCTTTGAACAAACACTTCCAAAAATTGGATTGGCTTATTTTAAAGATAATGAAACTGGACAACTAAAATGGGTCGATACATCATCGGCAAAGATACGCAGAAATTACGAAAAATGGTGGGATAAGCAATATGATGCTAATACTACTATATTTCGTAAAGCAAAAGTTGATTGGATTGAAGTTAACACTGGTCAGGATTATGTTAAACCGCTTGTTAGCCTATTTAAGAAAAGATAATATAAAAAATGATTTGTTACGTGTTGAAATATATTGACTTATGGACGTAAATATGAAAAATATTCGCAATTTATTTGTTCTCTTACTGCTGATCTTTACTGCTAAACTTGGTAATGCACAAGAGTTTAATTTATCAGCAAAATTTGAGAGGGATACAATAATAGTTGGCGAACATAATGCAGTGAATATTGAAGCAAATTTACCAAAACATCTCGAATTAATATTCCCTGAGTATAAAGATACGCTTTCCTCTAAAGTAGAGGTGTTGCTCGATAGTAAAACAAAAATTAGCGAAGATGATAAGTTTAGAATATATAATAAAAATATTCTTGTTACGTCTTTTGATACTGGTAGAAATGTGGTTGAAGGAATTCCATTTATGATTGTGGAAAATGCTGATACTAATTATTATATTACAGACTCAATCAGTCTGTTTGTAAAACCTTATGTCTTGTTGGATACTATCCCTGTGGATACTATTTATTCAAATCGAGCTGGATTTATTGCTTTTGGTAAAGATGGATTTAAAAAAGAAATTGAAAAATATATCCCAGACTCTATTAAACAGTCGGTTTCATCTGATAGTCTTGCTATAATAAAGGAAGCAATGAAAGAGCATCTTACTCAGTTGTTTTCATCAGAACTTACTCAACATACAGGCTTGTACAATCAAGAAGAAATAATAAAAATTGCCGAATCTTCAACGCAAAAAATGTTTATTGTTGACAAAGGTGGAATTGCCGAAGATTTTATTGTTGCTGGCTCGGTGGACACTGTTTTTGTACAGGAATATCAGCAAGTACAACAAAATATAGCTTTGTTTACATTGTTTAGAATAAAAGACATTAAGGATGAGATGTATAATACGCCCTTTAATTGGACAGAGTTTTGGTATTATTTTAAAATATACTTAGCTAAATATTGGTGGGCACTCGTATTGCTGTTAATTGTTGTTGGAGCCATAGTCTATTTCTTTAAATATTATAAAAAAGATATAAAACCAAGTTTTATAAGAGTTAAACCTAAACTTCCAGCACATATTATTGCACTGGAAAAATTAGAAAATATTCGAAATCAAAAAATATGGGCCAAAGGGCAGATTAAAGAGTTTCATGTACAATTAACCGATGTCGTTCGTGAATATATCGAGAATAGATTTGGTATTTATGCCGTCGAGATGACAAGCTCTGAAATACTTGATACATTTGGTGTAGAAAATGTTATTGAGAACTCTGATTTTATGAAATTAAGGCAAATACTCGAAATTGCAGATGCAGTTAAATTTGCAAAATATCAAGCCTTGCAAAATGAAAACGACCTTGCTTTGCGAAATGCCTTTGAGTTTGTGGAAACTACTAAAGAGATAATAGACGAAAACTCAAAAGAGATAAAAGTGGAAGCAGAAATTGAAATCCCTAATCAGGAAATAGATCAAACTCTAAGTAATTCTATGGACACACAAAAAGACGAAACTAATGGATAATATTATATTTGCTAATAAAGAATATTTGTGGCTGTTATTATTGCTTATACCCGCAATTGCATGGTATGTGTGGCGTTTAAAAAAGAGTGCAGCATATATGAATATAAGCAGTGTGCGTGCTTTTCAAAATACCCCAGCACCTTGGAAGTATTATTTTAGACATTTCCTTTTTGCACTACGTTTGTTGGTATTGGTGGGGTTGATAATTGTTTTAGCACGACCTCAAAGTACTGATAAATGGGAAGATAGAAAAATTGAGGGTGTTGATATTGTTATGGCATTAGATGTTAGCGGTAGTATGCTGGCTGAAGATTTTAAACCAAACAGAATAGAAGCAGCTAAAGAAATTGGAATGGAATTCGTTTCTAGTCGGCAGGACGATAGAATGGGGCTTGTTGTGTTTGCTGGAGAAAGTTATACGCAATGTCCTTTAACAATTGACCAAGCTGTGCTTTTGAATTTGTTTAGTGAAGTTAAAAGTGGAATAATAGAAGACGGAACCGCAATTGGAATGGGATTAGCTACAGCAGTAAATAGACTGAAAGACTCTGACGCAGTAAGTAAAGTAATTATTTTATTGACTGATGGGGTAAATAATATGGGAAATATCTCGCCTGTTGCTGCATCCGAGTTTGCTGTTGAATATGGAATTAGAGTTTATACTATAGGGGTAGGTAAAAATGGAATGGCTCCGTACCCTTTTCAAACAGCATTTGGAATACAGTATCAAAATGTCGAAGTTAAAATTGATGAGCAAGTGTTAAAGCAAATCGCAGAGTCAACTGGAGGAAAATATTTTAGAGCTACTGACAATCAAAGCTTAAGAGATATTTATGCGGAAATTGACGGACTTGAAAAAACACAACTTGAGGTTAGAATGTATTCCCAACCAAAAGAAGAGTTTGGTCTAATAATGTTAATTGCTTTAGGTTTGCTAATTATTGAACAAATATTAAGATATACAATATTAAAAAACACATTTTAAGATATGTTTAGATTTCAGGAACCACAATATTTATGGATAATAACAACTACTATAGCTGTGGTAGTCTTGTTTTTGCTGGCAGAATATATCCGTAAAAAACGCATCAAAAAAATCGGAGACCATAAATTGGTAAAGATACTAATTCCAGAAACTAGTATTGTAAGACGAATTTGGAAACTTGTTCTTGTTTGTGTGGCTATTGCCTCAATGTCGATGGCACTTGCACGTCCTCAATTTGGTTCAAAACTTGACGATGTTACAAGACAAGGAGTTGAAATTATCGTTGCTTTGGATGTATCGAACTCTATGTTGGCAAAAGATATTAAACCTAATAGACTAGAAAATTCTCGAAAATTTATCGAACGAATTGTTAGTAAACTCGAAAATGATAAGCTTGGATTAATTGTTTTTGCGGGTGATGCTTTTGTGCAAATGCCAATTACAGATGATGTCCGTTCGGCTAGATTATTTTTGTCAACAATTGATACAGAGATGGTTCCCGTGCAAGGGACGGCGATTGGAAAAGCTATTGATCTGGCTGCTAAATCTTTTACAAAGGATGAGGAATTATCGAAAATAATTTTACTTATTACGGATGGCGAAAATCACGAAGATAATGCCGTAGAAATTGCTAAAACACTAAAAGAAAAAAATATTAGTGTTTATACTGTTGGAATGGGGTTGCCAGGTGGTGCTCCAATACCTAAAAAAAGAGGTGGTGGATTTATGAAAGATAGAGACGGCAATGTAGTTATGAGTGTTTTAGATGAACAAACTTTGCTTACAATTGCTGACGAAACTGGAGGAGTTTATGTGAGAGCAGGAAATTCGGCAGATGCTTCGGATAAAATTATTAATGAAATTGGTAAACTGCAAAAAGGGGAGGTGCTTAAACAAAATTATTCCGAATATGCAGACCAATTCCAATATTTAGCTCTTTTGGCTATTATCTTACTTGTACTGGATATTATTATTTCGGAAAAGAAAAATTCTGTTTTAGGAAGAATAAATTTATTTAAAGAGAAGGAAAACATTGGGTCTAAAAACATATAAAATATTTAAAAATTTATGAAGTATATATATATATTGTTGTTATTAAGCCTGACAATTTTTGCAAGTGCACAGGAAGAACGAAAAATTATTCGTGAGGGAAATGAATATTATAATTCTACAGATTTTGATAAGTCTGCTCTTAATTATAAAAAAGCTTACAAAATAAATCCTGAGTCCCATAAATTATTAAATAATATTGGAGCCTCTCAATATCGAAATGGTATGTTTACAGAATCGGCAATGAATTACGAAAATTTCTTAAAAATGACAGGCTCAAAAAAAGAAAAAGCCGATGCGTTTTATAATATTGGAAATTCTTATCTTCAAGCAGCTGATTATCAAAAAAGTATTGAAGCATACCAAAATTCATTACGTATGGATCCCAATCATGATATGAGCCGTTATAATATGGCAGTAGCAACTAAAATTAAAGAGCAGCAGCAACAACAAAAGCAAGATCAAGAGCAAGGTGATGGTGATGGCGAAGATAATCAGGATCAGCAAGACAAAAAAGATGGCGACGAAAATAAAGAGGAAACTCAAGGAAATGAGGATCAGCAAAATGAAGAGCAAAATCAGGAGCAACAAGAACAACCACAGCCAAAAGATAACGAAATGAGCCGCGAAGAAATGGAACGTTTCTTAGAATCACTACAGCAACAAGAAAAGGACGTGCAGGAAAAAGTGAAGAAAGAAAAATTTAAAATGCAACAGCGAGTTGTTGAAAAAGATTGGTAAGTTAAGATATAAATAGATTGTGGAATGTACGAAAAATAGCTTGCAGTTTTAATGCAGAACTCCACAATCAAAGTAATTATTACAATGCAAAGTGAGTACTAAATTAATACAATATATGACATAAAAATCATTTCTCCGCCAAAGGCAGAGAAATGAATTGTATCATAGTAATAATGTTCGAGTTAGAAGTTTGGTTGCAATTTATATGTTTTATAAAAGTCGTCAATTATTTTAGCAGCTTCTGCTGGGGTGTCAACAATACTGTATAAATTAAGGTCTTCTGCAGAGATATTATGTTCTTGATCTAACATTACATCCTCTATCCATTTAAAAAGTCCAGTCCAATAACTTCTATCTATAAGTACAATTGGAAATTTCCCTATTTTTTTTGTCTGTATCAAAGTCATTGCCTCAAAAAGCTCATCGAAAGTTCCAAAGCCCCCTGGAAAAACGACAAATCCTTGAGAATATTTCATAAACATTACTTTACGAACAAAGAAGTAATTAAATGTTACTAGTTTGTCTTTGTCAATATAATTATTTGCATTTTGTTCAAATTCCAATTCAATATTACAACCTGCCGATCTGCCGTCGCCAGCACTAGCTCCTTTGTTTGCTGCCTCCATAATACCTGGTCCACCACCAGTAATTACTCCGTAACCTTTTTGAGTTAGGAGATATGCAGTTTCTGTTGCCATCTTGTAATATTTGTGTTCGGGTTTTGTTCTTGCTGAGCCAAATATTGACACACATGGTCCTATTTTGGCAAAATGCTCGTAGCCATTTACAAATTCACCCATGATTTTAAAAATACTCCACGAGTCATTGGATCTTATAGCTGACCAGTTTTTTTCGTTAAACGAATCTCTAATTTTTTTTTCGTCCTCTGTCATAATACTAATTTTTATTTTATCAAAGATAATATATCTTCTTTCATGTCCAAAGTTTTTTGATATCGTGCTTGTAATGAAAGTACTATTTTATGTATTATTTCCTGTTGAGAATATTTACTTGTTGATTTAATTAGTTTAGGTTTTGTACTTGCTTTAGAAATAATATGATAAACGTCCTCGTCAATGCGGTAGTGTTTAGGAACTTGGGTAACAGCTTGTAGCCTTTTTATCAACATAGGATTTGAGGTGTTTAGAGCTGGTTCTTTTGCAATTGTTTCGTATAAGACTAGTCCTAGACTAAAAATATCGGAGTGGTCGCCAATTAGTTCATCAAAACCAAAAATTTGCTCAGGACTGCCATATAAAATATTATAAGTTCGCTTATTATTATCAAAAACACGAGGCTTAAATGCTGGTTTTATATTGCCTAAATCTATAATTTTAACTTCTGGTTCGTCAAAGTCTATTTCGCCGTATTTTTCTAAAACCATTATGTTAGCGGGCTTTATATCACAATGACAATATTCGTTTTTGTGAATATGATCCAGAGCTTCGCAGCATTTTGCTATTACTTTCATAAAAAAGTGATTATATTTATAGTCAAAAAGGCGTTTGTCTTTAATTAAATGTTCTAATGTTAAACCAGCGATAAATTCTTGAATAATAAAAATATTTTCATCCTCTACTACCAAATCAATTGTCTTTACTATTCCTGGATGACGCATGCTAATACTTGCCTCAACAAAAAATTTTAGTTTGTCCGATTGATTATTAAATAAATTAGGAGATAATTGTTTGCAAATGACCTTTTGTTTAGTTTTTGTTTCAGCGGCAAGATAAACAATTGAGAATTTAGATCTGCTTAAAACTGTACTTTCTTCGAAAGGAAAGAAAAAGTATTTTGCATTAGAACCTTTAAGAAAATATGCTTGCATTATTTGTCGTATTCTTGTTTTGCTCTACTTCCCCAAGACTCGTCCGAGTTAAGAATATCGTGATTATACAATGTATTATTACGTTTACTTAATAGCCTTTCCCAATTTGGGGTTTTTACTTCTCCAGTTAAATCGCTATGCAAAAGTTCGTATTCTTTTCCAGCAATATTAGGATTGTAAAAAATAAATTTTTTATTGTTTTCGTTTAATACCCGGTAATAATGCCAAATCTCGTAGGGGTATGAACTGGGCTCGTGTTTTGAAACGTAAATATCATTTGGAATACCGTATTGGAGGTAAACCCGTCCTCTGTCTGTTTCAAATCCTCTATTTATAGGAGTTCGGTAATATTTATCAACATACTCAACTTGTTCGTAATATTTTTTCCATAATTCTTCTGGTTCTACATTATTGCGTTTTAACCAAAATTCAATAAAATAATTTTGTATAACATCAAGTGAAGCAGACTTTAGCTGATAGTCAATAAAGTTTCGTTCATTCATGTCTGCAATAGGGCGTAAGGATGCAACATATAAGCTTAAAGAATCTATTGAATTCATATCACCAGTAAAAATTTCAGAAATATTGGTTTCTGTAATTAGATCTGTAAGGTTTGTTTGGGTATCCATTTCGGGATTACTGCGTTGAAAAAAGAATTTCGATTTAAGCAAAGTTTCATTGGTTTGATTTTTAATCTCCATTACTAAATTGTAATTACCTGATGGGAGACTTGCAATATTTAATTCTCCAATTAAAGGAACAATTGGTGCTGAATTCATTTTTTTAAATCTGCTATAGGTTGATATTTCTTTATTGGTTTCATATTTTTCGATATAATAGCGTACCATAAAAACATCAGCAATTTCTTTGTCAGAGTTATAAATCTCTGTGTAAAAACTCAGTTTATGTAAATTGGCTGGATAAAAATTTGATATGTATGGTAGTAAATCGTATTCATTTTTGGTAAGTGCCGATATTTCTGTTGCAGGCTTAATTTCTTCAACAAGTTGTACGCCACTGAATTGTAGCTTGTCAGAGTAATAGTCGAGACTGATTATATCAGTAAATGAATAG
The DNA here is from genome assembly GCA_028686735.1 of Bacteroidales bacterium. Lineage (GTDB taxonomy): Bacteria > Bacteroidota > Bacteroidia > Bacteroidales > ML635J-15 > Bact-19. The sequence goes on along the minus strand of JAQUBO010000106.1, from coordinate 506 downwards.
GCTTTTTGTTCGCTATTATTAATATCTTTTATTTGTATTTCAAAGTTGTAAACGCCATTTGGCAGGCTAATTCTTTGAAGATCAATAAAATTTGGTTTATGGGCTAATGTGTCATTTATTTCGGGGCTATTTAATACGTATTTATCTACCGCTACAAGCGAATCAGCTTTTTTGAAAATCATAGTAATTTCAATTTCTGCATAATAATTGCCATTAGTTTTTTTTACAAAATTTGCCGAATTGCCAATTGTGCTAAGATAGGTCTCAATATAAGGACCATCAGGTGAATTAAAAGTCGAATACATAAAATAAACTTCGAGTTGGCTAACCGAAGTGAGACTTATAAATAAAAAGCTCAAAATTATTATTATTGTTCTCATAGCTGTAGTTTTTACTTTATGCAATATACGGATTATTTTGATTGTATGCGATAATTTTTTTTAAATAATTGTTAATGTTTCATGTATTGTTTTATAATTGTTGATAAATCTTTAAATATTTTGAGA
>JAQUBO010000319.1 GCA_028686735.1 Bacteroidales bacterium | reverse complement strand
AAGCCACTATCTTTTTTGAATAATATGCTAAAAATAGTTTCTGTAAATCACAAAATATCCCTTAAAAAGGCTTATATTTGAGCAAAATTAGAAAAAACAGGTGGTTTTTAGACGGACTGCCGTTGGCATACATTAAAAAAACCTGCAACACCTTAATGCTTAATGTAATATTAGAGAAAATTTTATAGATTTGTGAAAATTAACAAAATGACTGAATCAGAAATTAACATATATCAAACAGATGATGGTCAAACTAATATAGATGTTAAGTTTGAAAATGAAACAGTTTGGTTATCTCAAAAACAGATGGCTCAGTTGTTTGATAAGAACTCTGACACTATTGGACTTCACCTCAAAAACATATATCAATCTGGTGAATTAGAAAAACTTGCAACTACCGAGGATTCCTCGGTAATTCAAACTGAAGGGAAAAGACAAGTACAACGGAAAATTAAGTTGTACAATCTTGATGCAATTATTTCTGTTGGTTATCGAGTAAATTCAAAACGAGGAATACAATTCAGAATCTGGGCAAGTAGTATAATTAAAGAGTATTTATTAAAAGGTTTTGTAATCGATAACCGGCGATTAATTAGACAAAACAACCAATTGAAAGAACTTCAAAACTCCGTAAAAATACTTGGAAATTCTTTGAAGTTTGAACAATTAACAAATAACGAGAGCATTGGACTATTAAAAATTATTTCAGATTATGCTTATGCATTAGACATTTTAGACCAATATGATTATCAGAGTCTTGAAATAAAAAATACTACTGGCAAAGAAATATATCGACTATCTTATGAGGAAGCAATGACTCAAATTTTTATAGCGAAAAAGGTTCATGGAAATAGCGATTTGTTTGGAAATGAAAAAGATAATTCATTTAGAAGTTAAATATCAACAAATTACCAAACCTTTGACGGAGTAGATTTGTACCCAAGCATTGAGGAGAAAGCTGCAAATTTATTGTACTTTATCACGAAGAATCATTCATTTTCTGATGGAAATAAGCGGATTGCGGCACTTTTATTTATCTATTTCTTGGGGAAAAATGGAAATTTATACGACGGTAATGGAAATAAGAGAATTGCAGATAATACTTTGGTTGCTTTGACCTTAATGATTGCAGTAAGCAAACCTGAAGAGAAAGACACCATGGTAAAAGTGATTGTAAATCTTATAAATAGAGATAATTAACGCATGCTAATAAACAGTAATATAAGCGGTGTGCAGCACCAAGCGAGTATTACAGCTTGAACTACACCGCCTCCTGCCATCTAATATTTGGTTTTTTAAATTTGCATGGATTTTGCGAGGATTTTGTGTTGGAATGGCTTAGAAAATTCTGTTTTGATGCTTACTGTAATTTTGATAAAAGAAGATTGAGAATATGATTGCCTAAATAGGTAAAAAAGATTAAAGAGTTTATGAAGTAAAATATGTTAAGGTTTGTTTTATATCTCAACTTATTTTTTTCTATATTTACAATTATTCAATGATTATAAACAAGCATTAATAGGACTTTGAGAAATAAGTATAACGGACAACAAATTGAAGTTTAGGACGATTTATGGTTTTAGGATTTTATTACACAAAATGGTTCAGGAGACAACAGAGCATTTGAATGGAATGAGAATAAGTATTGGACATTAAAAGAAAGTAACAAGAACCCGCAAACAATTTTAGCAATTAAAAGAAAGACCAGAAGATTTTAAAAAAACAGTAACTAATGTGAACTGACAGAAAAAAACAACGAAAGCATAAAAGCGTGTATGTGGCACGTCAGCTGCAAGTATGACAGCTCGAAATCGAACATTGAAATCTGATTATAAATTTAAAAAAACGGGTTAAAAATATTGACTCTTTGAATAAAGCTTAGTGCAAAAAAATAGTTCTTTGCCGACCCGCTTCTGCCCACCCTCAACTATTTGCATATAATTACCATTTATTTTTAATAAAACCTTGAGGCTGAAACATCTTAAACCTGCTATATTCAATTTATTTCGACTTACCACCACTTATTCTCACTAAACTACACACATCGAATAAATTTAACTATTACTTAAACCCATTATATATTAAGATTAAAATTATTTTATTGTACGTAATTTGTATAATAGTATTATTTTCGTATATTTGCACGGTAAAAGTAAAATTATTAGCAAAAAATGAAAGAGTTTAAACACAATAAAAAGTTCCAAAGCACAGTAAACAAAGCCAAAGAGCTATTTTTAAAACATGGATCAAAAAGAGTTACTATAGAAGAAATATGCACAGAAACTCCTGTAAGTAAAATGACTTTTTATAAATTCTTTAAAAATAAGAATGAGCTAATAAAATTTATTTTAGAGCAGATGATGAAGGAAGGTATCGAGAAATACAGGAAAATCATGGAACAAAAGGTATCTTATCCTGAAAAAATAAAACAAATGGTTATATTAAAACATGAATCAACCAAAGCAGTTAGCGATGAATTCATTAAAGAGATATTTCAAAATAAACAACATGATTTAATACAGATAATACAAACTTATCAAGATAAATCGACATCTTTATTAATGCATGACCTACAAAAAGCGCAAAATGAAGGTTGGATTCGAAAAGACTTAAACCCTAAATTTATGCTTTACATGTTACATGATTTAAATAACAAACTATTTGACCCCAACTTAGAAAATTTGTATTCGAATAAGCATGACTTAATTATGGAAATTACCAACTATTTCTTTTACGGAATAATGAATAAAAGAGAATCGAGTTTGTGAACAATAAAATATACATATCAATTCTATTTATTACGCTATCTATGAGTGTGGTAAATGCTCAAGTTGATACAGTTAAAAAGTCTCCGCACAAGTTTGAGTTCGACGGGCAGGCATCTGCTTATACAAGTTATAGCCCCGATAACGAATTAGATTGGTTTGTAGGATGTCGTTACCTTCCGGAATTAAACTATGAGTATAATTTCAAAAACAAAAGCATGCTTGATTTTGAAGTGTCTGCGAATGTGTATGGTTCAGTTTTATTTCACACTTTTGACAGTTTAAAAACCGACGGAGACATTAACCCATATCGTTTATGGGGTAGATATTCAGGCAAACAATATGAAATAAGAGTAGGCCTACAAAAGATTGATTTTGGAACAGCCATGATGTTACGCTCACTTCAATGGTTTGACGAAATTGATCCACGCGACCCATTGAAATTCACAACGGGTGTTTATGCTGCTTTAGGAAGATATTAT
>JAQUBO010000318.1 GCA_028686735.1 Bacteroidales bacterium | reverse complement strand
TTACAGAATTTATTTGTTTAAAACCGATACTAGCAATTCAATAGAAAGCGTGATAATTGCAAATGGACAATTCGTTTTTGTCATGAAGTTTGCTGCTGTGCGGCAAACTTCCCGCCAAAAACCACTTGTTTCTTGTTATGTTCTGGTACTAAGGTTAAAAAAATATAAGGTTTTTTTATTGTGATTTACAGAATTTATTTGTTTAAAACCGATACTAGCAATTCAATAAAAAGCGTGATAATTACAAATGAACATTTTGTTTTTGTCATGAAGTTTGCTGCTACGCGGCAAACTTCCCGCCAAAAACCACATATTAATCATTCTAACATAATAATTTGCTTAGGACTTGTAATCAAAGACTTAGACTAATTTACAATTCTCTTATGCTTACTCCAAAATCATCAAGTATTATGTCCTGATTAGAATTATTCCAGACATAAACTTTTAAAATTCCACCATCTCTTTTATTGTGAAAACTCGTATAATTTTTAATATAATTCCAATTATTTTGGTTTAATATATGGTTTTCAAAAGCCTCTCCATTCCAAATATTGTTGCCATTTGGGTAGTCTATCGAGATTACTAAAACAACATTTTTCGTATTTTTATTGTTTTCTGGAATAGCCCAGCATCCAGTCGAAATATGCAGCAATCCTTCTGGCAAGGAATCAATTGGGATTAAAAATGAAGGAGTAAACGATGTTGGTTTTAATACAAAAGAAGAAGTTCCAGTAAAAGATTGTTTCCCAAAATTACTTTTATCAAAACTTGTCCAGTTACTACCAAGTTCTGAATAGTTGTCGAAGCTGTTTAATTCGTTGTAAATTACTTGACTTCTTTCGGTTATTTTGGGATTAAATAAAGAAAAATAATTATCTGATTTATCAAAAACAACCTGTTCCCAGCATATATTCAATTTTTTTGAAAGTATTTTTTGGTTTGATGCCATAAACATAATCCTATCGACTTTAAATGATTGGTCAGGTGCGAAAGCATAAGGATTTATCCATAATCCATCTGTTGCATTTTTTGGAACTATCCTGTATTTGTGAATTTCGCCGGTATTTAATTCCAATAATAACCAGAATTGCTCATCTTTAAAAAAAGCACTTTTTAAGAACTGTTTTATACTTTTATTGAAGTCTAACTTTACTCTTTGCAATGTTCCTTTTTGATATTCGGGGACGTCAATCCATTTGCCCCAAGTAGTGGTTTTATGTTCTGAAACGGATGATTCTATGCTAAGGGGAGTGCTTCGTCTTTGCAAAAGGATGGATTTGTCATCGTGATTTGCTGTTTTGTAATTACGAATTATTTCAATTAGTGTTTGCGGCTCGTCGTTTAGTAAATAACGTGAATCTATGCTATTAACTGTCCCGCCATTTAACCCTGATAATTTATCTCCATTATGCCAAAAAATAAATTCCGGAGCGTTCTCAGAACTAAAATGTACTGCGTTTTGTTTATCCAACCAGCTTGTATAAGCGGCATAGCTTTGAATAACCACTCTAGGTTTCCAGTTAAGTTTATTTGCTGCAATTATTGAGTAATCCCAAGGATAAATGTCTGTTTTAGCATCGCCGATAATATTTAATAACTCAGTTGGTAACTTATTTGGTGCAATTAGATTTTCAGATATTTTAGCATTTTGTGTTTTAAGTTTTTTATAGTCGCTAACAAATTCAATGAAATTATTAGATTTTAAGATTGTTTGTTCAGAATCCCTATAATTCAGTGCATTCTGGTTATTGTAAGATATTGCATATACTGCGAGAACACTAAAGATAATGTTTTTAAATCTATTTTTCTGGCTAAAAATATTGAAAATCAAAAGTGCGATCATAATAAATGAGGTCATTCCATTTACATGATATACATCTTGACGAGCCATTCCATGCTTCCATACTGCAAACAGACAAAAGAGTGCAATTAATCCAAAAAATAGGGATCGTTTTTCTTTATTTGCAAAAGCTAGTATTACAAATAAAATATATCCGATTATAAACCACCAGTTGTTATCCTGATAAATTGATGCAGCAGAGGAATTATCTTGTGCAAGGTTTATTATTCCATAAAGGTATGTAAAAAAACCGTTGAGGGTTCCGAACATAAAAAGCCAGACCATAAGTAAACCTGAAAACAAGATGCCAACATCAATTGCGAATTGTTTATAGTCTCTTTCGGCAATTAGAAAGTATATTAACGAAACTGCTGTAATTGCCCCAGATAGAATAGCTACATAGGATTTAACATAAAAAGCAAAAATAAATAATGCAAATGATAAATATTTAAAAAGTTTTTTTCGTGTTACAAAGTAATTGCAGTTGAATAATAGGATGTTTGCCAAAATTAAATGATTGAATCCGGCGATTATTGATATAAAATAACAAACTAGAAATGAGATTAAAATTTGAGTATGTTTATTATTTTTGTTTAATAATCTGAATATATTCCAAAATAAAACGATTTTCAGTAATGCAGTTACAATCGTAACCCACATTATGTTTTCTGGTAAAGGATACATAAAAAAAGCTAAGGGACCATGTGGAAAAATAATACTTATTCCGTCTGAAAGCTTAGTTGAAAAGAGATTATTAAAAGCCCAAACCAATGGTGGGTCAATTCCCACATCAAAAGTCCAGATGTTTTCAGGAAAAGTGCCAATAACGACTAGTAACCCAAGTATTAAAATTTTTATTGACCCTTTTAAGCTATCCCAATTAACTATATTTTTTATTTTTAGGTTATAAATCATTAATAGAAACTAAGATTGTAAAAGTAATAACAATTTAATTATAAGACATCGATTATTTAGCACTTTTACTAATATTCTGTTTTCTTACGAGTATTAATTTTAGAATTTGTCATTTTACACGCAAGCTAAAGTTTGTGGATATATTTTATTTTACATCCTTACTTTTGTTTGCACTTTAAAATAATCATCGCAAAGTTGTATTTCCACATCCTTGTTATTAAAAATAGTTGAGGACATTTGTTTTGCATATTCTTTTACTAGATTATGATATTCTGGATCTGTCCACGACATTTCGTCAACAACCATTTTAAAGAGATAAGTGTTTTCATCTCTCACAAAAACAACACTTTTTAAAGTACCATCAGTAAAGCCAGTTTCCATTAAGAAATTACCAAGATCATCAACTTCATTATATTTTACAGTATTATCATATTCGATTTCCGTACCATCAAAAGTTTTGACTTGGTAATGACCTTCGACTATTTCTTGATTA
>JAQUBO010000317.1 GCA_028686735.1 Bacteroidales bacterium | reverse complement strand
GCATTCTCATTTAGAAAAAGCATGGCAAGTGGTTTTCCCAAAACCAGGCTTCTATTGACTATCACTACGTTTTTACCTGAGAGTTCGATATTGTAATACTTTAATAACGAGATGATGGCCTCCGGCGTACATGGAGGTATCCCACTTCCATTACCTTCATAGATTTTCCCCATGTTAATTGGATTCATGCAGTCTATATCTTTTTCCGGGCTTATAGTACGGTTGATAATATCCTGATCAAGCTGCTCAGGTAATGGCCTGAAAATTAGGATACCGTGTATTTCCTTGTCATCATTGAGCTTATTTAACGTATTTATGAAATCAGTCATAGATATGTTTTTATCAACAGCAACCACTTCAGCTACTATGCCGGTTTCTGTGCAGTTTTTTAATATGCTTGATTCATAAGCAAGATCATCAGCTCTATCTCCTACCCTTATTATTACTAATTTCGGTATTCTGGTTCCAGATTCTCGTCGATAATTTACTATTTGAATAATCTCATTTTTTATTTTGTCTGAAAAGCAATTTCCTTTCAAGAGCATAGTTCGTCCTCCGATGTCTTTAATAAATTAGATTCTATTCCAAAGATTAATAAAAAACAATACGATATTACATTATATCAAAAAAAAGTGGAAAAGGTTGTATCTATAGACTATTTTCAACCAATAAGCATAATACTACTACTTTTTTTGCGTATTTTGAACAAAAAAAATCCCGAACATGTCGTCAGGATATAATTCACACCCTATCTTAGATAGGGGGGTACTCTGTTCCTGCTTCTGTCTTCCTCGCTCAGGAGGCTTGACATAGGCTGGGAAACCCGAGTTCCCAATGTCAATACGTAGGTTGAATTATAAAACCTTAACGAACACTTCAGGATTATATTTATATTTGTTTCTGTCGTTAAATTTATTATAAACTATTCTTCTCTGATTTTCAAATCCAAATATTGCCTAAGGCTCGACATATTTCGATTTTATAAAACACTAAGAATTCTATTTAAATGCTTACAATTCATACAAATCTATTGAAGCATTTGTATATACTTTTTGTACATCCTCATTTTCCTCAAGAATATCAATCATCTTTTTAAGATTTTTAATATCATGTTCATCCGTTGGCGCAGATTCCATTGAAGGAACATATTCGATATCTGCCTCTGCCAATTCGTATCCGGAGGTTTTTAAAGCTTCTGAAACTTTGTCGAAGGACTCCGTTGATGTCTGAATCTCAAAGCTGTCATCATGTGACAGCATATCATCCGCTCCATTTTCAAGCGCGACTTCCATTAATGTATCTTCGATTACAGCCTCCGCTTTTTCTATGAAGATTATTCCCTTTCGTTCAAACATATAGGAAACACATCCTGGAACTCCTAAATTTCCGCCATATTTATCAAACGCATGCTTAATAGCTGCAGTTGATCTGTTTTTATTATCAGTCAGTACATCTACTATTACCGCAACCCCGCCTGCTCCGTATCCCTCGAAGCTTCCGGATTCATATGTTTCACCTGCCAGCTCTCCTGTTCCCTTTTTTATTGCCCTGCTGATATTGTCATTGGGCATATTTATACCTTTGGCCTTATCGATCGCATGCTTCAGTGCTATATTGTAATCAGGATCGCCACCGCCCTTGGCGGCCATTGTTATTGCTCTTGCATATTTTGTAAAAATTTGAGCTCGTTTAGAATCTTGAGAAGCTTTTCTGTTCGCAATCGTTCCATGTCTGCCCATTAAACTTTCCCCCTAACCAATAATTATATAATTTAAGATGATCTATGCTCTTATAATTATCAAGAACATTGTACCATATAAATGTATTTATTACAATTTTACTTGATTACTGTTTCAGGTTGGTTAGACACTCCATTTCATCCACCCACAGCCATCTGTTCCGATTCCTCACCGCTCTCAACAATATCAAGGTCAACGATTTTATCTATCCTTCCCATATTCTTGTAAGCCGTAGCCATCATAAGCTTGATTCTGTTGAGTTGATTAACATCACTTGCACCTGGGTCATAATCGATAGCCGTTATGTTGGTCAGCGGGTTATAATTTCTCAGCGCTTTCATCATACCTTTGCCTGTTACGTGGTTGGGCAGACAGGCAAAAGGTTGCAGACATACTATATTTTCAACACCACTATCTATTAGTTCAACCATTTCTCCGGTCAAAAGCCAACCTTCACCACATTGGTTTCCTAAAGACAGAATCTTGCCTGCTTTTTTAGCCATATTTTCAATGAACAAAGGTGGCTCAAATCGATTGCTTTCCTCTAAAGCTTTTCTGGCAGGTGTACGGAAAAATTCTATAACCTTGATAGCTGCCTGATTTGCGAGCATTGTACTGTATTTTCCAGATAAATATCTAAAGTTATATTCCTTACTATACATCCCGTATAGGAAGAAATCGATTAGATCAAGAACTACAGCTTCTCCGCCTTCTTCTTCTATGATGCCAACTATATCATTATTGGCATTCGGATGGTACTTAACAAGGATTTCTCCTACGACCCCCACCTTCGGCTTATTAATATCCTTTAATGGAAGGTTATCAAAATCTTCAACCATACCGTGAATGATGCTATTAAAATTTCGAAGGTTTCCTTTATTAATATTGTTTATTGCTTTCTTAGACCATTTTTCACAAAGAGCGTTTGCAGAGCCTTCCTCATTCTCGTATGGTCTTGTTGCATAAAGCACCCTCATCAGAACGTCACCATAAACCATGGCCATTAGTGTCCTCTTGATCATTGGTAAAGTAAATTTGAAGCCTGGGTTATTTTCGAGTCCACCCATATTAACAGAAACAACCGGTATCTGTTCCATTTTCAAATCTATCAATGCCTTTCTCAGCAATGTTACATAATTGCTGGCACGGCATCCTCCACCCGTCTGTGACATAAAGATTGCCGTTTTGCCAAGATCATATTTCCCCGATTTCAGAGTAGATATGATCTGCCCCAGAGAAACGATAGTTGGATAACATGCATCATTATTAATATATCGCAAACCTTCTTCTAGCGCGTGTTTATCAACGGACGGCAATAGTTCGGCTTTATATCCGCTATGGTTGATTGCGGGCTCCAAAAATTGGAAATGTATTGGTGACATCTGCGGAATTAAGATCGTATAATCTCGTTTCATCTGTTTAGTGAATAACTTTCTCTTAAAGGATTTTTCCTTCTTATTGATTCTAACATTGTTTTTTTCTCTTTCCTCCATCGCTGCTATCAAGGAACGTATCCTA
>JAQUBO010000316.1 GCA_028686735.1 Bacteroidales bacterium | reverse complement strand
CAAAAAACATTTTAGATTTAATGCCAAAAAATATTGAAAGTTATGTTGATATAATTGAAGTAAAACTACCGAGCGAAAAATTATTTAATTATGATAATAGTCATAAGAATCATTACCCAACTGCGGATTTGACAAAAGCAATATCACAAACACAAAATTATATATTTGAACTAGAAAAGAAAACAACTGATGAAGAATATAAGTCATTAAAAAATTGTATGATTATAAAACCAAAAGGTATAATACTATTTGGATCTGTAGAACCATTGAAAGATTCTGAGGTGGAATTTTTAAGAATATTAAACTCTTCATATCATAATTTATCCATATTAACTTATCAGCAATTATTAGAAAAAGCGAAAAACACAATAAAATTTATAAATAATAATTGAATTTGCTAATTATAAAGATAATAAATTATTAAATAAAATCATTACTTTTTAAGTAGTGATTTTTTGTCGTCTAAAATGACATGTTTTTTTGTTTGGAGTTCTTATTTTATAAGTAAAATTGTAAAAAGAGACTAGTTTTTTATGTTGTGGGTATTTTCTGAACACCAACTTTTATTTTTAACGTAATATATTCTCTCTTTTTCTTCATAAAAACTTCAACAATAATCTTTTTGATGATATAATATAATAAATAGGAGTTGATAATATGCCGTTAGTAAAAGACAATTTATTTATTTGTGATGAAAATGAAAAAATATTAGAATTTTTAGAAGATAAGTCGAGTAGTATGTTTAATTATATAAATACCAATGGTGATTCAGAATATTTTTTGATAAGAAAATATATTACTTTTTCTGATTTAGGGACATTTGGAAAGAGACATGACATTGGAAGACCATTAACCGATAACATTCTATACTATCTTACTGCAGATGAAATGCAAGAAATAGAAAATCGTGAATCGGAACCTTTTGCTGCAACTGGACAGTCTAATATAACCGTACCACCGATATTTTACGAAAAATTAGGCATAGAACAACTTAAAAGAAGGCAAGGACAACAAACAACCAAACATAATCATGTGTTAATAAACAATTACGCGAATGTTTATTTAGTAAATGATACTGCAAAATATTTTACAATCGAATATACGAACAAAGTTCTTGAAAAACTAAACAAACAAATTATTTGGGATAGTACAAAATATAATGCCGAGTTAGAGGAGGGAGTTTTTACCTCTATAGAATTAAGGCATGCAATTCATGGGATAGGGACACAAGAAGATGTTATATTTCACAAGCTACGAAGGAATATTTTCAAAAATGATTCATTGATTCTTTTAATTGAAAAAAACGATAAGAATCAATTAAACTTGTTCATATTGTTAGACAAGAATCCAAGATTTTTTTCTATTATTAACGAAACAAATGAAGCATGGGAAAAATATCAAATAAGAGAAAAAAAATTAATTGAATATACTACGCAAGATTTAATTGATGATGAAAAAAATAGAAGATACCAAAATAAATGGAGATTTCAACTTGCGGAAGAAATTATGAATTTTACTACTGTTGAGGGTGGTGTGTTTTGCCCCTTTACATATATTGAGGGAAAGTTTGATGAAATTGGAACTTTATATAGGGCTTCACACATAAAATCATTTGAATCATGCGATTCTGATGAAGCGTTTGATATTAACAATGGGTTATTGTTAGTTGCTAATGCAGACGCATTGTTTGACAAACATCTAATTACTATTGGGGAAGATAAAGAACTGGTTTTTTCTTTTTTACTTGCTCATGATAATTTATTGAAATCAAAATTATTGTTAAATCAACCAATATTTAAAATGATTTTAAATGAAAATAGAATGAAGTATATTGAAGACCATAGGAAAGTGTTTTACGAAAAAGAGGAAAAAAGGAAAAAATAATTCCTTTTTTTGTTGAAATTCGACAATATTAATGTATAATGATTATAGTAGACGCAGGTCAGATATTTGTATAACGCAGGTCTACTTTGGAGGTGTATATATAGATGATAAGAGTAGCAACTATTTTTAGTGGTATTGGAGCAATAGAACAAGCCTTCAAAAGATTAAATATAGAACACAAAATAGTTTTTGCATGTGATAATGGAAATATTGATTTGAATATTGATTATGACAAAGAATTTAAAAATGTTAGAAAATTATCAAGCCCGAAAGAAAAAAATAAATATACAAGAGATTTATATAATAAGCATTCTAACAAAACTAATTTTGTAGAAATATCATATTTACATAATTATAAAATTGATAAAGATGATTATTTTTATGATGTTAAGCTGTTAGATGGCAAAGATTTTAAAAACAAGGTAGATTTACTAGTTGGCGGTTCTCCATGTCAAAGTTTTTCAGTAATTGGAGCTAAGGGTGGTTTTAAAGATACAAGAGGAACTTTATTTTACGAGTTTGCTAGAATGGTTAAGGAAGTTCAACCCAAAGTATTCATATTTGAAAATGTTTATGGAATGTTTAAACATGATAACGGAAAAACATGGCAAATAGTACAGAATGTTTTTAATGAATTAGGTTATCATTATAAATTTGAAGTATTGGATGCTAGAAATTATGGAATACCACAAGGAAGACGAAGAGTTTTTGTAGTGGGTTTTAAGGATAAAAAAAAATCAGATTTATTTTCTTTCCCAAAATCTCAAAAGTTAAATTATTCAATGCAAGATTTCTTATTAGACAACGTTAAGGAAGGTAATTTTAAATCTATAAATGGAAAAATTATCATCGATTCCAGTGAAGGGCAGGAAGTCGATGATAAATGTTTTCTTTCCGAAAAATTAGAAAAATATGTTATGAATCCAGGAACAAAAAATTTTAAACATGTTCCCAAAATTGACTTACCAATAGCTCGAGCATTGCTAGCGACAATGGGAAACACCCATAGAGCGAGTGTGAATAATTATGTTACAACAAACGGTAAAATCAGAGCATTACATCCTCGAGAAACACATAGATTGATGGGGTTTCCAGATGATTATGAAATTGTCGTATCTAAAGCACAAGCCTACAAACAAAGCGGAAACTCTATTGTTGTAGATGTCTTGATGAATTTGATGCTAGAAATAATGAAAGTTATGGAGGATTAATTATGGAAAGAAAAAAAATAAGGAATGCTAAATATAAAACTGTCTCTTTATTTTCTGGAATCGGTGGTATAGATTTAGGTTTTGAATATGCTGGTTTTAATGTTATATGGGCAAATGAGTTCGATAAGTATGCAGTTGAAACATATAGAAAGAACGTAAGTCAAACTATTGTT
>JAQUBO010000315.1 GCA_028686735.1 Bacteroidales bacterium | reverse complement strand
GCTGGTTCTAGAATATTTTCTGATTTCATATACAAATTAGCTAGATTAACTTTTGTTTGTATATCATACTTTTCTATTCTTGCAGCAACTCATTTTTGAGCTAATTTATTTGTTTCTGCTACCATATCAGCAAGAAGCTTTTTAGTTATGTCTTCAGCCATTTCTTTTTTGATTTGCATAGCTTGTTCTTTTGAAGTTTTCATAGCTTCAGTATATTCTTTGAACCTAGGATGTGCTTCAAAAGCTTCAGTCATGTTATGTACTTCTTGTTCTTGAAATTTAGCAGCTTGTCATTTAGTCATAAATCATAAGATTACTAGTAATCATGCAACTTTTTTCAAGTTTACATGTTTTCATCAGATTACTTGTTCAGTTTCTGATAATCAGTAAGTATCATTGTTTACTTTAATTGAGTTTCACTCTGCTTCAGCTCGTTTTAATAAGTCTGGAGAAGCAGATTTTAGCATAATTTCAATTTCAGCAGGGTAGTTGCTAGGGTATTTTTTTTCTTTATCATTTTCTTGTTTTAATCATCTATAAATACTTCAATTTATATATCATTTTCAAGATAATTCTTCTGCTATCATTTTATCTCAATCTCATCTATTTCTATCATGTTCATTTTCAACTTTAGATGCTCTTATACTACTTATAATTTCTGAGATATCCTCATTTAAAAGTTTTTTTATGGAATCAATTTGTTTCTTTAAAGCTTTTCCTATTTCTTTTATTTCTGTTTCATTTATATAATCGGATGATCTAATACTCAATGTAATTTCTTGAAAATCTTTATTATTTGTAAATAAAATCATTTTTTTAATTCAATCTCTATATTTCTCAATTTCTTTTTTTTCAAATTCATCATTTTTTGTTCAGTTCCCAGTTTCATCTTTTTTAAAATTTTTTCAAAATTTTTCTCTTATATAATCATCAGTTAGCATTCTATTAAGTAATTCTTCAGAAATTTTTCATTTTTCTCAAGATAGTATATCAAAATCTTTTCTTTTTTCAATTACATAAGTAACTTCTTTTTTATTAGTTTTAACTACTTCTTGTAAAAATTTTATTACATCCGGATCATATTTTAAATCATCATGATATGTTAAAAGTATTTTTGAATGTACATCAGTATTTGCATCATTAAAATAATCTTTTATACTTTTATTTCAAAATTCTTTTTTATTATGAATAAGCTCCATATAAGATTCTTTTTGTTTCAAATCATTTGTTTCAAGCATTTTTGTTATAAAATATCTAGAAGGGAACACTTCAGTTATATAGATTTTTCAATCAATTATAACATAATCCAATCATTTTGTTAAATTTTTTCATTCTAAATAATCTTTTTCTACAGGAACTCTATTTTCTATTGTATCTTTTACTAATTTTTCAATTCAGTCATAATTTTTATTTTCTTTCAATTCTTTAATCTTCAAATTTTCTTCATGTAATTCATTTTCAAATTTTTTTGCATAATTTTTTACATGAGAAATTTGAGCTCTTAAATCTTCAGATTTTGCATCCAATGCGATTATATATTCTTGTTTATGTTCAGTGCTAGGTTTTATAACTCAAGTTTTTTCTAAAACTTTTAATAGATTTATTTTATTTTCTACATCAAATCATTTAATATCTTTTTTCTTTAATATACTATATAAGAATTTATCTATAATTTCAGGAGATAAGTTAAAATTGTTCTTTAAAACATTTAATTGTTTAACAATAGTTCTATTAAAATCTTTTATTGAATCAGGTCATTTAGATAATCACCATCATGTAGTTTGATCAATTATATCATAAAGATATTGTGCTTTTCAGCCTTCTGTTTTCTTATTATATATTGAAGCATCAAATAAATTTAATTCATAGTTTTTTAAAGCAACTTCAACTTGATTTTTAACTTTTTTAATTTTAATTAAATCATCTTCATGTAATTTTTTAATAATTTCTCAGTTTTCTGTTTTTATACATCAGTCAGCTATTATTTTATTTAATTTTTCTAAAGTATAATGACTAACTTCTCAAGAATTTTTTAAATCTTTTATAAATCTATCAGAGAAACTTCTTTCGCTATCAAGAAGCATTGCTATTTTTTCATCGATTCATCTTGATAATTCTTTGTATTTATCACTATTTTTTAAATTATTGATTTTTCATTTTAATATAGTTTCTTTTCAGAAAAAATTTTCTATTTCATCTATTTTTCATATAAACTCTGAATCATTTGTTTTTGATTCATTTGCTAAAGTATTTAATAAATTTTCTTTTAATTCTTTAGTTAGTTCTTTAGAATCCAAAATATTTTCTAATTCTTTTATAAATTTAATTCTATATTCTATTGAATATCTATTTTTATTGCTAGTGTCTTTTATTATATAGTCTGTAATTTTTTTTGAAAATTCTGGAAATTCTTTACAAAATTTTGCAGCTACATCATGGGATTCAATTAAAGGAATAATTTTCTCATTTATTTTTTCATTTATATTTTTTCAAACTGTTGGGTCTATTTTGTTTGCAATAATTTCAATAATATCTCTAAATTTTCAATTGCTCATTTTTGAAATATCTCTAAAAAAATTATCAAGTTCTTGTCTTGTAATAGCATTATGTTCTTTACTTCAAATATGTTCATTTATTTGTGTATTGTTTGAAATATTTTCTTCAATTTTATTTTCTATAAAAGTTCTATCAGAAATTGATTCTTCTCATTTTTTTCTTTTTAGAATTCATATATTTCAATTTTTTTTATCTCTTGTAAATTCTAATAATGCAAGTAAATCTCTATTTGATCAAGTATGTTCGGCTAATTTTTTTATAATTCAATAATATTTAACTGAATCTACTCATGAAATTCATTTAGGATTAATAAATCAATTTAGAATTGATTTATAGTTTTCATAATATGCAAGATGTCTTATTTGTTTTATTGCATCTTTTTGCTCCATATTTCATATACTATCTAATCGTTTTTTAACTATTTCAATTTTTAAATCTTGTTTAGTTATTAGAGATAAATCAGTATGTTTTATTATTATATCATAAATTTTTTCATTTTTTTTATTTGATAATAATTTTTCAATCATATTTTCTTATCAAGTTTGTGATCATAAATACACATCTCTTCATGATTTTATTGATTCTATTCATTCAAATCTAACTATTCAATTTCAGCTTTGTTCTGATTTTGATAACATATCAACATAATTTTCTATAAATATATCTGTTTTTTCTTTTGATAATTTTGATAAATCTATTTTATTTATCTCAT
>JAQUBO010000314.1 GCA_028686735.1 Bacteroidales bacterium | reverse complement strand
CTGTCCGGCATATGCATCAAGATTCTTAGCCGCGGATTCCAGGCTTTCCTCATTCCGACCAGCCATGAAGACTATTGCTCTTTTCTCCAACAGTGCTTCACTTATAGCATAACCGATTCCAGAATTCGCACCGGTTACCAGGCAACACTTATCCTTGAAGTAATCTTCAACCCCCATTTTCACTTCCCCTTTTCATTTTCACAGCTTGTATTTTTGACTAATTTTCCTGTACATCCAGATGGAAGAACCGTAAGGATTTATTTTCCGGTTAAATATACCATTGTATTATCGATAAGATTTTTGTCAATCTTTTCAGGCATAAACACAGTGTCTCAAATTTGCTGTAATTTGAAGTCAAGTTTTTGCGTACTATGGAGAAAATTAATCTTTCAATATGTGATTTTCTACCCAATAACTTCTTGAGATTTATGATTTTATAGAAAAATTGGCACACTGCCAGGATAAAAATAAGATTTCTGCCAGGATAAAAATAAGATTTCTGCCAGGATAAAATAAGATTTTCTTGAAATACAAACTTCTCTCATGCATTTTCCAGTAGAGTTACAACTGGCGAAGTATTGCCATACGGGCTACAAAATAGGCGACCGGGCCGGTATAAATCAGCTTGAACAATGCCAGTTTCTCAGCAGAAAGCTCTTTAATGCCAAATAGAGAGGAAATCAAGATAGTTAAAATCATCATAATCAATACCGTGAAAATGAACAGTACAGTACCCAGCAGTAATCCTCGCCTGGGTAACCGTGACAGTACTGGTCCCGGATGGGGCAGATTTTCATTTTTGAAACTGCCGGCGTGAAGCTGGCGATTAATATCAGCTGCGGAGAAAACCGTCACAAGCCACGTCATCACGATTGAGGTGATTATTGTATCAATTATAATCCCGGAGAAAGCAACGCTGTCCACACTCCTGTTGATGTAAAATGCCAGAAGAGGATTTATCACCATGTTAATCAGGGCAGCCACAAGAGCCTGTTTATGAATATATGAATCAATTGAGCTCAGGTTTACCATATCTCCTCTCCACTACCAAAATAAGCAGTGAACCTTTTGAAGATTCTTAATTTATGGCAATCATTTCCCCCCATTCATGCAAAGCGGATTAAGCATCAAAACCTGTCTCAAAGCATGTCTGTAAAATGATAAATATCCCTCAAAATTCCCCAATAAAACGACAGACTGCAGTCTTTCTGTTACTTACTGTGAAACTCTTTTTGACCCTTTATTGCTGCATATCTGGAGATCGATTATTCCTAATAATATATAACTAATATTAGATATATGCCTAATATTAGATAATAATCTCAACTTAAAATAAACACTATAACGTATCATATGCCTGTCAGATTAGATTACATATATTATGCATATTATTATATTATAATCTCAGAATTATAATCTGAATACCTGGGGGGTTTGACTATGTTTCGGTTTGAAGAAAATAAATGTTACAGGATGCCAGCTCATTTTGGCGGTTTTGACTGCCCTGGTCCTGAAGCTGCACTGTATTACAGGGATGCAGTTTCTATAACTTTTGCATATACCACGGATGAAAACCAGCTGGAAAACTACGTGCCCGAGGGTTTTGAGCTGTTACGTCCTGAACTGAACATTTCCTACAGTTAATTCAGAGAGATCGACTGGATGGCAGGAGGAGGATATAATTTAGTTCAGGTCAGTGTTCCAGCTCGTTTCAACGGTAAGCGTGACCAGGTGGAAGGACAATTTATTCTGGTGGTCTGGGAAAATAAAACCTGGCCGATTCTTGGGGGAAGAGAGGAAACGGGTATACCAAAAATTTATGCTGACATAGAGGACCTGCACATCATTCAACCTAACTACTATACAAGTGCAAGTTATGAAGGAAACACATTTCTCCGCCTGGAAATGCTAGGGGTAAAGCCTGTGGAAGGGCAAATGTTATCGAAAATGCAGGCTTCTGCAGCCACGATCAATGCCCTTGGATGGCGCTATATTCCCAAAGTTGGAAGTCCTGGAGCAGACTTAAGCCAGCCCATTCTATATCCCCAGGGGGCCGAGATCCATAGCGCCTGGACAGGTAGCGGTACTATCAAATGGACTCCACTGAGCTGGGAACAGAACCCTGGCCAGTGGCATATAATAAAGGCGCTGGCAGAGCTTCCCATGTTTGAAATAGCTACGGTCATCATGTCGAAAGGTATTGTCGTTTTGAAACCGAATAAAGGGCTTGTTCTCGAATAACTGAAAATATGCCTGTCACATACCTGTCGCGATTTTGCAGGTTTTTTCATAAATTTTTGCAGGATTACTTGGAGATAAGCACATTTTATAGGTATGCCAGCATTGGAAGTTCCTGTGAAATATATAAAGAACCTTTTTTAATTAAAACATTAAGTTTTAAGGGCTTTGATAAGTATTCATTCATTACATTAAGGTTCTTTAAGATTTTAAAGTTATAATAAAGCTTCTTTTTTAAATTAAATCTCTTTAAACCCTCAATTTTTGAAAGTAACTTTATATTTTTGCCAGCTCATTTAGTGACTGTCAGCAGATCAATAGTCTGAAGACAACCGAAAATACGTAAAAAATGGAACAATAAAAAATCCAGTCAAGAAACACCACTACAAAACCAGTCAAGAAAAACCACTAAAAACTAGGCAAGAAAACCACTAAAAACTAGGCAAGAAACCACTATAAAACCAGGCAAGAAAACCACTAAAAACTAGGCAAGAAAAACCACGGCTCTTCGTCATTTCCTGTGGATAAGACGATTTTCCATTCGATACCTCATTGGTTTTTATGAAGACATTATGAGGATATCCACACAAAATAACGAAGAGCCAAAACCCACTATAAAACCAGGCAAGAAAACCACTAAAAACCAGGCAAGAAAACCACTAAAAACCAGGCAAGAAACCCTCTATAAAACCAGGCAAGAAAACCAGTAAAAGCCAGACAATAGAACAATTCACCACAAGGTAAGTATCTCGAAAAACAAAACCAACGAAAAAAATAGAGATTGAAGTCAATAACGGAAGTATACTATGAAAGTAAAAACAAAAGTGTTAAACTCAATTTACCGTTTTACAGCGGTAATGATAGTATTATGCATCCTTCCTGTAGGAGCTTTTGCTTCAGAAAACAAATCTGCATTTACTCCTGGAGAGAACATAACTGATGAAAATTTTACTGTTGTCCAGGCGGAAATGCTTGATTCCATTAGTGAACAAATTTCTGAACTTCAGAGCTTCTATACTAATGTAAGCGAAGCTTC
>JAQUBO010000105.1 GCA_028686735.1 Bacteroidales bacterium | reverse complement strand
TCTTCCGATCTTTAAGTAAATAGTGTAATAATGACAGAAAAAAATGATTGGTTTAAAATACAGAACAATGTTTATTAAAAAATTGAATAGTTTTTTTACTTTACTTATAATATTGGTGTTTTCAGTAAATGCTTTTTCTCAAAATACTGATTTGAAAACCGCTGCAATTGAAGGTGTTATAACTGATTTTAGTAATAATATTAAGATTGGCGAAACTATTATTTTCCAAAATAGCGAGACTAATAAAGTATATACAGCTGTAAGTAATGATAATGGTAAATTCTCAGTTAAATTACCATACAAAAATGATTATATTATTAAAATAAAAGGTTTTAATGATGAACAATATTATACAGAATTTAACATTCCAGCACTTCAAGATAACCAAACCGAATTGTATTTCGATATTGATATCCAAATTGAATTACCAAAACTTTTTACACTTGACAATGTCTATTTTGATACTGGAAAGGCAACACTAAAACCAGCATCGTACGAAGAGTTAAATAATTTGTTTGAATATCTTAGCTTAAAAAAGACAACAGTAGTCGAAATTGCAGGACATACTGATGATGTTGGCTCCGAAGAACTTAACATGACGCTTTCTCAAAATAGAGCCAAATCTGTTAGAGATTATCTTATCAAAAAGGGAATGTCACCAGAGAGAATTATTGCTAAAGGTTATGGCGAAACTCAACCTATTAAACTAAATGACAGTGATGAGAATAGAGCAAAAAATCGTAGAACAGAGGTAAGGTTAATTAAGGAATAAAAACAGTTTTAACTGCATTGAGATGTACTGAAATGCAATACTAATGGCATTCTAATTATCTTGAGAGGATTATTGTTTTATTATATTTATGCTTACTACTATTATTTGGGATTATAATTATTTTGGTATTGTCTCAGTGAAACAGGTGCAAATAATCATGATAAAATGCATAGATACATAGGTTGACAAGCACCGATCTTTGATTAATAAAATAATTTGTTTTTTGTGATTTTTCTTTGATTCTAATCTGTAAGTTCGTTAATTTGCAATAAAAATGATTATGTCAAATACAGGTTGTTTAATATGTGGTGCCGATCTTGTTTATGTAAAACAAGCTACACTTATGAAATGTAGTATCTGTGGGGAAAAAAGTGACTCAAATGCAACTTGCACCAATGGACATTATATCTGTGATAATTGCCATCAAACTAATGGAGTGGATTTTATTGAAAATATTTGTTTACATTCTGATAGCACAGATCCTCTTTTCCTTGCAAATTTTATTATGAAACATGAATCTATAAAACCTCATGGTCCGGAGCATCATTTTTTAGTTCCTGCGGTTTTGTTAACAGCATATTACAATATCATCAATAAACCCGAAATGATAAAATCAGCAATAATGACTGCAAAAAAACGATCGTCAAAGGTTTTAGGTGGCTTTTGTGGGTTTTATGGTAACTGTGGGGCTGGTGTAGGCAATGGCATTTTTATCAGCATTGTTCTTAATGCTACACCTCTATCAGAAAAAGAATATCAATTAGCTAATCTTATTACAGCCAAAACTTTGTTAAAAATTGCAGAATCTGGAGGTCCAAGATGCTGTAAACGAAACACATTTATTGCTATAGAAACTGCCTCAGAGTTTTTATCCGAAAACCTTAATGTTAAAATGCCAATCGATAAAATTTCGTGCCAGTTTAATATGAATAATAAAGAATGTAAACTAAATAATTGCAAGTATTTTTAAGGCTATTCAGTAATCAATCTCTTTTGACCTATAAAAAAATGTCTGCAAAAAAACTATAGAAGTTTTCTTACAGACATAATATAATTGTAGATATAATTTAGTTTTTTAAAGTCAGCTTACAAACCTAAAATCTCTATTCCTTGTTTAAACACAATGTCTTTAGGTATTCCAGCTTCTGCAATTCTATCAAGATCTTTTTGAAGTTCTTCACCAACAGAGCTTTTTGTATCAACCCATTCTTTAGCGGCCGCTTTATTGCCGTCGCCTTGAATAACAATAATATCGTTTACCATCTCTGCAACTGCTTCTTTCATAATATCAAGATTAACTGCGTATTTTCCTGTTTCGGCGTTACGAGTAAAAGCTCCTTTTTCTTTAAGATAATAAAACTCTAACATATTGGCTTTTCCGTGAGAGCTCGCTACACCAAAACGAACAGATCTAAATATCCCTGCAAGAAAAGTAACATAATTATCCATTATATCTTTTTCGGGATATTCTCCCATTTCATAAAGTTTTGTTACCATATATAGTCCAGCTATATCAGCTTTGGCTTCTTCTATTGGGCTATAATAATTTTCGAGAGCTTCACGAACAGTCATAGAACCATCAACAACATATTTTACGCCAAGTCCATGAGCAACTTCATGAAACATAACATTTTGGAAAAAGCCATCTTCAAACTTCACATGTTTTAATTGATTTTCATCAATCAATAATTCGGCAATGGGTATTAAAATCTTATCAAATTTTGCTTGCATAGAATTTTTAAGTTGCAGTTTTCTAGAGCCTTTAGCCGAATGAACTCTTGGATCGTTTGGTAAATTTATTGCAATATTCTTGCTTCCTGCATTGCAATCGCCACCATAATATATAACATTATACACATTCATATCTCCTTTAGGAGCATTGTTTTCTTCGGTAGTTCTTTCATGTTTAGCATCAGCATTTTTATACAAATCGGCAATTGGTAAACTTTGTTGTAGATCTGGAACTAATGCCGTAAATCTCGAAACATTTTCACTCCACACAGGATCTTTAACTAAAATTTGTCCTGAATGAGCTGCTTTAATACCTTTAAAACCATCTTCGTAACTTTCAATTGGTCCCACAACAAAATCAATTTGATTATCTTTCATATCCATCCAAGCGAGGTCGCTGGCAAGATATTCATCAGTACGCAAAGCCATAGCTCTCAAATTAAGGTACTTTTTAAATCCAGCATCTTCGGCAAGTTCGGCAGCCTCTTCTAATAGTATAGCAGCTTTCTCAATTTCTTCGGCATACTCTTGATGATACCAAACACAAATAAGATTACCTTCTTCGTTTCTTCTAAGCAAAGTGTACCAAGAATTTTTGTCTGGGTCAGCAAATTCTTCGAATTCTTCTTCTGTGATATCTTGCGGATAATAATTTGCACCTAAAGGTTTTGCACCAAATTCTTCGATAAACGGCTCATTACCATTTAATCTATCCCAAGGTCCGTAATTGATTCGAGCATATTGTTTTGCGTCATCATCTTGAATTTCGTCCAAAAAGCTTTGCTTATCGCCTATTGCATCTTTCCAGAATAACTCTTCCATTATATCTGCAACTTCGATAAGTTTTTTTAACATTTCTTTCTGGTTACTAGACAGATGATTAAGATCTGCCGTTAATTCAACTTCGGCATAATTGTTAACAAGTTTTTGCATTTCTGTAAGTTCTTGTTCTTCTTCTAAGTTTTTGTCTGTACCACTATTACATGCTACAAATAGCACGCTAATAGCTATTAATACGACAATGTTTAAAAATTTTGTTTTCATTTTATTAAAATTTAATTATTACTATCTAAAAATATAATAAAGAGCAACTATAACACCTACTATTGCAAGTATTAATAGTGCAATTTTCCACCAACACCATGGTCTTTCTCCTTGTACTTTACCCGTACGTCCATTAACAATAAATCGATAAACTTTATCTTTAAATCGGTATGCACTAACCCATATTGGCAGTAAAGTATGTTTAAAGGTGATATTTGAATAATTAGTTGATAAAGATGTTATTTGCTGATGGTCTCCTCCAATTTGTTTATTAATCGCCTCTTTAATTTTAGGATTCATTTTAATTTTGGCTACATCGAAACCATCTTTTAATCCAATTTGGTATGTCTCGGTGCGAAAACCAGATAAAAACTTATCATCAAATGGCACTAAATTTTCTAAATCCCAAGGTTCAAGTTTGTCGGTTTTGTTCTCTGGTAGGGATTTACTACTAATAACAAGCACATCATCAAAAAATAAGTTTAAACTCCCCGATACGTTAGTCCACCTAGTTTCTGTTACTGTTCTGGTTTGTGTTTCACCATCTTCGGTGTAGGTTTCTGTAGTTGTATAATCATCACCACGTTTACCACTGTATTGTGAATACGTATCAGCATCATAAGTCCAATAAGGGATATACATACCTGCAAGTTTCTCGGATTGAGTTACAAACTTTTTTATCCCTGGTGGTGCAAACCACAATTTTTTTAACCATTTTTTAAATGATGCCTGAGCTTCTTTGGCTTTAACTTTGAAAGGTAACAATGATTTCGGTTTAATCTGCTTGCTAATACTCTCATTTTTAACTATAAGTTTATTCCCGCAAAAGGGACAATCGCCCGAAACTATATTTGGATCGAGTGTAGTAATAGCTCCGCAAGCATTACAAGCCATTGTGTGAACCTCTTCTACCTCATTACTGTTTTCGGCATCTTTTAAAAATTGCTCGAAATTTAACTCATCAATAGTTTCATCACGAATATCAATTTCATTTTTTGTACCACAGTATGGACAAGTGAGACAAGTTGTTCCTGGCTCAAACAAAAGTTTGGCGGCACAATTACTACAAGCAATTTCGGCTTGATTAGTCTCAGATAATGAAGGATTTAGCTTGTTATCTTCCATTGATTATTTGAACTTGAATTTATAAAAAATATATCTAAATGGTAAAATTATAAAAATATTTTGGTGTTACAAGATAAAAAGTATAATATTTTCTATTTCAGTGTCTGTCCATAATGTCCGATTTACTCACAATGGAATTTTAATTTAGCGGTGTTCGTGATACCGCTTCGCTAAATTCTTCATTTCGACACCGCTCACTTCTCCGTCGGCTGAAGGATCAGCACATAGCGATGTATCACGTTATGCTTGTTTTAAAAACAGTCATCCGCCAGCTGACGGAGTAAACTGACTTCGTCTTCTTTCTCCTTGCAAGGCATAGTCAAAACGAGCTTTGCCTCTGCTTTTGTTTCGTTCGTCAGTTCCTTAGTTTCAGAAACTTCGAACCGACTGAAAGGAGCTCATGAAAACCATTAAAATAATAAATTTTTGTGCATAAAGCCTTGTCTTTGACGCTTTCTTACCTGTCTGCCGACAGGCAGGTCAAAGACACAAAAAGCAGTAGTTTTAGCTGCGCTGCGATGTGCTGCGATGTACTGCGATGTGCTGATCCTTCAGCCGACGGAGAAGTGAGCTTGTCGAAGTGAGCTTGTCGAAGTGAGCTTGTCGAAGTAAGCTCGTAAACTCGGTTCTTGCGGACACTAAATTAATAGACAATAAGTGTTTTTTAATACCACATATTATATTATATTACTGGTTTTTATTGAGAAATTGTTTAATCAAAACTACACTTGTAAGTGGTTGTTGTACAGGCGATTATAGAGTTATTAACATAATGATATTTAAAATAGTTAAAAAAAAGCCTAAAAAGTTTTGGAATTAAGATAAAATTCACGACTTTTGCAGTCCTAAAAATTTAAAGATACTAGAGTTATGGCAAAAATTTGTCAAATTACAGGGAAAACAGCAATGAGTGGAAATAATGTTTCTCACTCAAAACGTAGAACAAAAAGAACATTTGATGTAAACTTGCATACAAAACGTTTCTTTAATGAAGATACAAAAGAATGGGTAACATTAACTGTGTCTGCTGCAGGTATTAAAACCATTTCGAAAAAAGGTTTAAGTTCGGCTTTAAAAGAAGCAAAAGAAAAAGGTTACATTAATTAAGATCAGGAGGCAAAAAAATGGCTAAGAAAAGTAAAGGAAATCGCATTCAGGTAATTTTAGAATGTACCGAGCATAAAGAATCTGGGATGCCAGGAACATCAAGGTATATTACTATGAAAAATAGAAAAAACACACCTGATAGAATGGAATTAAAAAAATATAATTCTATATTAAAAAAAGTTACAGTACATAAAGAAATTAAATAAATTGAATCATGGCAAAGAAAGTAGTTGCAACACTTAAAAAAGAAGGCGGCCGTAGCGTTGTCAAATGTATTAAAATGGTAAAGTCTCCCGAAACAGGTGCTTATCAATTTAAAGAAACTATTATTGATAAAGAATTGACAAAAGAGTTTTTTGCTAAGAAATAAAACTCGTATTAAAAATATTTATAAGCACCTTACATTAATTGTGAGGTGCTTTTGTTTTAATTAGTTTTTAACATATCTTTGCAAAAAAAAGCATTATGGCTCTATTTGGTTTATTTGGAAAAGATAAAAAAGAAAAACTAGACAAAGGTCTTGAAAAAACACGTACCAGTGTTTTTGATAAATTAAATCGAATAGTTTTTGCAAAATCAAAAGTTGACTCTGAAGTACTTGACGAATTAGAAGAGGTGTTAATAGCTTCTGATGTGGGCGTAGAAACTACTATACGTATTATCGAAAGAATCGAAGGAAGAGTTAAACATGATAAGTATGTTGGCACAGACGAACTTAATGAAATACTACGCAATACAGTTGCCTCTCTTCTTGAAGAAAACATTGCCGAAAAAGATGACGAAAGCGAAATTTTAGCGCAAAATAAGCCCTATGTTATTATGGTAGTAGGCGTAAATGGAGTTGGAAAAACTACTACAATTGGCAAACTTGCCAATAAATACAAAACTGCTGGCAAAAAAGTTATTATTGGAGCTGCCGATACTTTTAGAGCTGCTGCGATTGACCAATTGCAAGTTTGGGCTGATAGGGTAGATGTTAAAATGATACGCCAAAATATGGGCTCCGACCCTGCATCGGTCGCTTTTGATGCAGTTCAAGCTGGTATAAAAGCTGAAGCTGATGTGGTTATTATTGATACGGCAGGAAGGTTACATAATAAAGTAAACCTTATGAATGAGCTTACAAAAATTAAACGGGTAATGCAAAAACTTGTCGATACTGCACCTCACGAAGTAATGCTCATTATTGACGGATCGACTGGGCAAAATGCTTATGAACAAGCTAAGCAGTTTACTAAAGCAACAGATGTTACTTCACTAACAGTTACCAAATTAGACGGAACTGCTAAAGGCGGAGTTGTGATTGGAATCTCTGATCAATTTAAAATCCCTGTTAGATATATTGGAATAGGTGAGGGAATAGATGACTTGCAAGTGTTTAACCGTAGAGAATTTGTTGATTCACTATTTAAAAAATAAATAATGATAATTTGGAATGATGCTTCGCAGTGCCGTTGGCTTCTATTCCGATTACGCTCAATGCAACGATTTAGACACTATCTAAGTCTATGCTCGCCGATTACTCAATAATTAATTTGTCAACAGTTATTTCGTTTTTATCTACTAGTTTCACAAAGTAAATTCCCTTACACATATCAGAAACATCTATTTGCTCACCTGAGTAATTATTTATTGATTTAACAATTCTTCCGAAAGTGTCATATATTTGAACTTTTACAGGAAAATTATCTAAACTTATTGAAAATATTTGAGATGTTGGGTTAGGGTAGAGCTTGTAATTTAATTTATTTTGCAAATTATTTGTTCCAAGCAAAATATAATAATCAGGGTTGTTTGTTGCCACATTTGAATAGAGTTTTGATGTAGATTTTCCAACATCACAAGGAGTTGATAATACGACTTCTATCTGATAATAAACAAATCCTTCTGGCGGATTATTATCGTAATATTCTGTTACATCGCTACCATAACTTTCAATAATTTCAAGGTTCTCAGGTGTTGTTCCTCTTAAAATATTTATTGTAAAATCATCAACTCCAATATATGGTATCCACGATAAATACCATAAGTCGGTTTCTTCAGTTATATTTAGTAAAACTGTTTGGTGAAAGTCGCTAAGTTCGGATGAGTAACCACAAGTACTATAACCAGCAATTTTATATCTGTACGCTTGATTCTGTGGTTCAGAATTTTCATCAATAAAAGTACTTTCATCGTTGTAATTAACATTAGCATAAAATGAAAAATCTGTACCATCAAACTTATAAATATGAAATTCTTCAAGAGAATCTGTAATAGGTTTTTCCCACATTACTTTGTTTTTATTGTTTTCGGTAACAGTAACAAGACAAATTTCAATATCAGGAACTGAAGATGGATACATAGCATCATAAATTGTGAATCCACATGTAAATGGGCCTAATGAATAAATTATATCTTGAGGTCCAGAGCAAACTGCAGGATCAAAAAAATTGTCAATAATAGCATCTGGAGTATTCGTACAAGTGTATTCTCCTCCAATGGGTTGGGCAATATCAAGCAGTAAAGGAGCACTGGAATGGCACAAAATAGTATCTTCAGGGCAGATTATTTCGTTACTTGTGTTCATGCTAAACTCAAAAGTACATAAAGATGTCCCTGAAATCATACTATAACCATCCAAAGCTATCATGTATAAGCCAGGATTTAGATTTTCCTCAATTGAAATGCTTCCAGTTCCATTTTGACAAGTTATATAAGTTGAATCGTTTGGTGGAATAGAATTAGGACTGCCGCCAATCCAAGAGCAATCTTTACCATTCCATTTATATAATGCCATCTGTAGTTCTGTTTCTTCTATATTTACATCGCCCCCAGTATTTTCGAAACAAAAAATATAAGTAGCATCAATTATTACTGGTTGTGGATCTGAAGGATTTACTACAAAATAATAATAAATTGTGTTATCCGAGACATTCCAATTGCATTGTTCGGGAGCATCAATAGTTCCTTCAGGAGCTAAAATATTACATCCTCCTTCACCAAGTAAAGCAGGTGATTCGCAACTGTGCTCTGGTATTTCTGTACGAACAGATGCTGCAATAAAAAACGGGAAAGCACTATTATCCATATCCCAAACTCGTAAGTAAATATTTTCACCTGGAGTTAATTCGTCAACTGTTTCAAAACGAATTTCTCCATTAGCATACGGTCCTCCTTCGTTGTAAAAGCAATTTAACAAACTAAGATCTTCTGGCGACCCAGAATATATTGCTAAACTAGGTTTGTGGATTAAAATGTCTATGTCAATAATTAGAGGAGCATTAAAAACGTGAAATGCCAATTCGCTAACTCCCTCTGGAACTGTAATATAATACCATAAATCGTTTGTAGAGCCATCAAAATTACCGCAAGTAGGATACGGTAAATCTGTTGACGGAACAGCTCCTGTTAAATCTGTGTTTGTTATTGCTATTTGGCCACAAGTTGAATATTCATCGAATTCAATTTTAACTGCATTAGTGCAATTCTCTTGTGCAAACATGCTACACACAAAAACAGTCAAAATAATTGATAAAATAAGATTTTTCATAATTATAGGTTTTGTAGTTTATCAAACAAATATACACAATAATCTAATAGAAAAGTAAATAATTCATATTAATTCACAAAAACAAGCTACTACATAACTTTAAATATTTGTACAATTATGTAAGGTTTCAAATATTTTAACTAGACAACAATGGTTATCAAATAATAAAGGATGCAAAATTGACGGAGACATTTTTATTAAAATCCATAAATTAATTATATTTCCCAATCAAAACCGTCTTTTTTATCTTTAACGGTAACACCTATCTTTGTTAATTCATCTCGAATAAAATCTGAAGTAGCATAATCCTTATTCGTTTTAGCTTGCAAACGTAAATTCAGAACTAGATCAACAACTTCGTTTAAAATTTCGTCATTAGCACTTACAGTTTGCTGTTCGCTTTTTAAACCAAGTATGTCAAATATAAAAAGATTGAAAGTTTGCTTGAGCAGAGTAAGATTTTCCTCATCAATGGTATCATTACCTGTCTCTATATTATTTATAGTTTTAATAGCGTCAAAAAGATGGGCAATAAGTATAGGTGAGTTTAAATCATCGTTCATTGCCGCATGGCATTTATTATTAAGTTCAGACGCCTTAAATTTACCAGTTGTTGTTGGCTTAATGTTATCAAGAGTGTCAATAGCTTTAAGTAATCTTGCAAGACCTTTTTCTGCAGCTTGCAGGGCTTCGTTAGAAAAATCGAGAGTACTACGATAATGAGCTTGTAAAATAAAAAATCTGATTGTCATAGGGCTATATGCTTTTTCTAAGACTTTATTTGTACCATTAAATAAATCTTCGAGAGTAATAAAATTACCAAGCGATTTACCCATTTTTTGCCCATTAATTGTTATCATATTATTATGCACCCAATATTTAACGGTATTTTCACCAATTGCAACAGTATTTTGTGCTATTTCACATTCGTGATGTGGAAAAAGTAAATCCATTCCACCTCCGTGAATATCAAATTCTTCTCCAAGGTATTTGTGT
Organism: Bacteroidales bacterium; assembly: GCA_028686735.1. Taxonomy (GTDB): domain Bacteria; phylum Bacteroidota; class Bacteroidia; order Bacteroidales; family ML635J-15; genus Bact-19. The sequence goes on along the minus strand of JAQUBO010000105.1, from coordinate 3,461 downwards.
CCCATTGCAGAACATTCTGCATGCCAACCTGGAAAACCATCGCTCCATGGCGAAGGCCATCTCATAATATGTTCTGGACTAGCTTTTTTCCATAATGCAAAGTCGAAATTGTTTTTCTTTTCCGATTGTCCATCAAGCTCTCGGGTATTACTTAAAAGGTCTTCAAGTACACGACCAGATAATATTCCATATTTGTATTTTTGATTGTATTTTTCTACATCAAAATAAACCGAGCCGTTGCTAATATATGCATAAGATTTATCTAAGATCTTTTTTGTTAATTCTATTTGTTCAATAATATGTCCCGAGGCTCGTGGTTCAATACTTGGTTTTTGAACATTTAGTTTGTCCATTTCACGATGATAGCGATCTGTGTAAAATTGCACTATTTCCATGGGCTCTAATTGTTCTAAACGAGCTTTTTTACCAATTTTATCTTCCCCCGAATCAGCATCATTTTCTAAATGACCAACATCCGTAATATTTCGGACATACCGCACCTTAAAATCTAAATGCTTAAAATAACGAAACAGTAAATCAAATGTAATTGCCGGACGAGCATGTCCAAGATGGGCATCGCCATAAACTGTAGGTCCACAAACATAAAGACCAACAAAAGGTGGATTTATAGGTTTAAACTCCTCTTTTTTTCTGCTCAACGAATTGTATATTACTAAATTATTGGTCATATTTATAAATTATTTTAAATAATGTTCAAAAATACTATAGATAAACTAATTATACGAATGTTTTTATAAAATTATGTTTAGTGCCTGTAATAAAAGTCTCATAATTGCGTGAAATTTATTTTGAAAACAATTATTCGTCTGCTGACGGAGTAAAAATATTGATTTTCTGAATTTATAAGCTTTGTTCTCGAAGTTTTATTGCAAAGACTACTCATCAACAGATTGTTTAAAAATTAATTTAGCGATGCCTTTTTTAACATATACTCTGTATCAATTTAGTCTTTTTGAAATTACTAACAAAACAAATAGCAGATTTACTATCAATAATAATTAAATTGTATAATTTTGCACCATGAAGACAAAACTAAATACAGCCATATTTCTAATGTTATTTTTAGGTGTTATTATTTCATGTACTTGTAATAACATTAAAAACTCTGAAACAGTAAAGCCCAAATATATTTTTCTTTTTATCGGTGATGGCATGGGAACTAATCACGTAAATTTAACCCAAGCTTACTTAAAATCGATAAATGGCGAAATTGGGTATCAAGATTTAACTATGACTACATTTCCGATATCTGGAACCTGCTCAACATTCAGTAAAAGTCGTTTAATTACTGACTCTGGTGCTGCCGGATCGGCAATTGCTTGTGGTAAAAAGGCTAATACAGGAGAAATTTCGTTTTATGATGATATAAATGAAAGCGAATCAAGCCCGATGTCTATTGCAAAAATTGCAGAGGCAAATAGCTTGAAAGTTGGGATTATAACATCAGTTAGCATAAATCATGCAACACCAGCAGCTTTTTATGCTATTAATGAATCTCGTTCAAATTATTACAAGATTGGCAAACAATTAGCCGAAAGTGAATTCGATTTTTTTGCCGGAGGAGGGTTTAAATATCCTAAAGGTAGGAAAAACAACAATACAGATCTTTATAATATTTGTGCTAATTCAGGTTACAATCACATAACAGATATCACAGAAATTCCTACATTTACAAAGCCAAATGATAAAATTTTATTTGTTAATCCAGTTCTATGGGCTGATGCTGAGATGCCTTATGAAATTGATAGGACCGAACATGGTGGATACTCATTATCGCAAATCGTAAGTGCTGGGATCGATTTTTTAGATAATGAAAATGGGTTTTTTATGATGGTCGAAGGAGGCAAAATCGACTGGGCAGCACACGAAAACGATGCCGCAACAATAGTAAACGAAGTTGTAGCTTTCGACAATGCAATATTAGAGGCGTATAGGTTCTACTTAGAACATCCTGATGAAACTCTGATAATTATTACAGCAGACCACGAAACTGGAGGAATTAGCCTTGGTTTAGGACAAAACGGGTATCAGTCCGATTTTGCTTTGCTCGCTAATCAAAAAATGTCTTCATACCAATTTAGCTCAATCATAAAAAAATATAAAACATCAAACTCAGCATATAAGCTTGATGATATTATAGATCTTGCTAATTCACATTTGTTTTTTGATGATATAAATCTGAGTGATTACGAAAGGAGTCAACTAAATGATGCGTATATGTATTATTTTTTCAATGAAACAGATTTAGACTCTAATCAATTGCATAATTTATATGGAGCTTATAATCCGATTGCAACAATATTTACAAAGATACTACAAAACAGAGCATCTGTAGGATTTACCAGTTGGGCGCATACGGCAACATCTGTTCCTGTATATTCGATTGGTATTGGAGCTGAAGAGTTTTCTGGAAATTTTGACAATACAGACATTAGCAAAAAAATTAAGAATATTATGGGCTGGTAAATACTGTTAGTTAGTGCAGTATTAAAAATATTCTTATTTCCTATTCCATAACATAATTATTTAGTTGTATATGACGTTGTAAATTTTTAATTTTGAGGAGAACATTAAATAATACAATTATGCAAGATTTAAATTGGTCGAAACTTCCTTTTGCTTATGTAAAAACACATTACAATGTACGTTGTACATTTAAAGATGGCAAATGGGGAGAAATTGAAGTTAGTGATTCGGAACATATTAATATTCATGTCGCAGCTACTGCCTTGCACTATGGACAAGAGGCTTTTGAAGGTATGAAAGCTTATCGTGGCAAAGACGATAAAGTTAGATTGTTTAGATGGGACGAAAACGCTAAACGTTTACAACGCTCGGCAAAAGGTATCTTTATGGCACCTGTTGATACGGACTTGTTTTTTAATATGGTAAAAAAAGTTGTAGAATTAAACAAAGATTTTGTACCACCTCATGGAACAGGAGCAAGTTTGTACATCAGACCATTATTATTTGGTTCTGGAGCCAGAGTAGGTGTTCAACCTGCAGATGAATATACTTTTATCATTTTTGTTACTCCAGTAGGTCCTTACTTTAAAGAGGGATTTAATCCTGTAAAAATAGCTGTTGTTAGAGATACTGACCGTGCAGCTCCACTAGGCACAGGAACACTAAAGGTTGGTGGCAACTATGCTGCAAGTTTAGCTGGTGGTGCGAGAGCTCAAGCTGCTGGATACGGAGCTCCAATGTATCTTGATGCTAAAGAGAAAAAATATATTGATGAGATAGGTGCTGCAAACTTCTTTGCCATCAAAGATAAGACTTATATTACACCTAAGTCTCCATCAATTTTACCTTCTATCACAAACAAAAGTCTTATAGAACTCGCCGAATCTCTTGGTTACAAAACCGAAAGACGCCCTGTAGCATTTGACGAGTTAAGCTCATTTGAGGAAGTTGGTGCTTGTGGTACCGCAGCGGTT
>JAQUBO010000313.1 GCA_028686735.1 Bacteroidales bacterium | reverse complement strand
CCACTTAGAAATTGTTTGTCTTACCACATTCAACTTGATGGCAAGTTCTTCTTGCGAAAGTCCTTTTAATTTTCTGCTTGCTTTAATGTTTTCTTTTAACATTGTTTATACCTCCCTTCTTTAAAACTATTATATAATAAATAAGCCGTTGCTACAAGCAATGCATATTAACATTCAAAATTTGTAGTCATAAAATGCTGTTAGGTGTACTAATTAAAGCACCACAAATTACTATTTATTTGATTAATTATATCATAATATAAAGAAAATCTCAACTATATTTTTTATAAAAAACGGTATTAATCTATATAAAACTCTCTACGTAATATGCTTATAATATGCAAAAATCTTTATAACTATTGTAAACATTACATTTGTAACTATCAAAGAGATAATCAAATATACAGAAAAAGCACCAAACACAATGTTTTGGGGCTTTTTTCTATATGATAGTTAGCTTTTTATCTAATATCTTGTTAAAGTAAATGTAATAAAAATGTTAATTATTATTAGAAAAATTGATTTTTGTTGAAATTTATAGTAAAATACTTTATAGATTGGAGGAATTATTATGATACATGAAATGAAATTAAATGAAAATGCATTTCTTAATATAAAAAATGGTATTAAAAAATTTGAATTAAGATTGAATGATGAGAAAAGACAAAAGCTTTCACTAAATGATAATATAAAATTTCATAACCTAAATAATATAGATGAGATTATTTCAGTAAAAATAATTGGTTTATTAAGATATAACTCTTTTAAAGATCTATTTATTGACATAGATTATAATCTTTGTGGACCTGCTAATAGTTTAGAAGAAAAATTAGAACGCGTACATATCTTTTATACTACTGAAGAAGAACAAAAATATGGAATTTTGGCTATAAAAATCGAATTAATATAATAAAAACATATAAAGCGATGAATTTTTGCTCCATCGCTTTATATGTTTTTTGTATATATCCTCATTCAATTAATTTTAAATGAATAGCATATACACCATTAATGATTATACCTTGTTCATAATTTTTTATACTTTTTACTTCTTTTACGCCTTTTTTAAAATCATCAGTACCTGATAATGTATATCTAGTTCCTTCTTTTACTAATAATTCTTCAATATCTTTATACCAATTTACATCTGTAACTAGACATTTCATTTTTTCACAAAAAGTATTACTAAAAATAATTTCATCAGATTCATTTATACATCCATAATCAATTCTTTTTTTATCAGTTGTGACTCTAATTTCAATTCTTTTTCTTCTACATTTTATTGAAAGAAAAGAATTATCATTAATATCTAGATAATAAATCAAATTACTTACCCTCCTATAATTAGTTTTTTTTCTGATTTTTCTAAATTACTTGTTAATTCAGGATATCTTTTTCCATATGCAAAAGCTTGTGGTGGCATAAAATTAAATTTCTCTTTTAGCTCATTTAATGTAATTGGAATAATCAATTCATATACTTTTAATATTTCATAAGCATACTTTGATTTTATCCCCTCATTAAACTCAGTATTTCCATCACCACATGAATTAAGCTTATTTGGATACTCTACAATTTTGCCGATTTCAACTAAATATTTTAACTTACTTGTTGGAGATGTTTCATAAACATATAATAAATCAAATTTTTCCTTTGGAATATAATTTCTAAACTCATGATTCTTAACACCACTCACTATCTTAAAATTTGAATTTTTATTAATACTTACATATATTCCATTACTCATACTTTTTAAATTCCTCCATAAAATAATAGATACTGTAATGTCTAAACAACATATATGGATTATTTATCCAATTTAATACAATATCATATAAAATTTCTAGACCTTTATAGCCTAATGCTTCTTTTAAGAAGCTATAATTGATAAACTTTTTAGGAATATCTTGATATGCACCTTCTTTAACATATAAAGATTTAGAAAGTTTAGCTCCCGACCAATCAACAACAAGTGGAGCATAAAATATCATGGACATATTGTATACATTACAGCCTAAATATGATGCTAATTTGTACCTCAATTCTTCCTGATAAAATCCTGCATAATCACTTCCTGTAATTCTTAATATTTCGTAGTCATAATCATGACTATGATTCACAGCAGTATAAGACATACCCCTTATTAAATTTCTAAGCGGTGAATTGTACTCGATTTTAGAAATATCATCATTTACATTAATTGAATAATTTCCATGTTCAGGACAATAGAAAGTTATAGTATCTTCAGTATATTTGTTTAAAACACTATTTTTATCCGTTAGTCCACAAATAGGACATGACATTCTAACACGTAGGTTTTTATACTTTTGATCAAGTTTTTCAGAAATGTACTCTCTATTATTTAAAATTGACTTAAAAACAGACTTAGTTTCAGGGTGTGCATTAAACTCATACTGATACCTAATTTCATAATTGATATTAGTTTTATTTTTGTAATAATCTAAAATATCAATGTATTCACCAAAGTAATTATCAATTTTACCAGTAAAATTTAAGTTTTTTTGATACTTAATACCGTCTATAACAATAGTTTCACTTGGCGCTGTTTCAATCACTTCATACAATATAGTAACTTGTTTTTTTGGATCATAATCCTCAATTTTCCGTGCTAAAGCAAATGCTAAAGTAATAGTTTCTAAAGTTCCAAAATGTGGAGAAGAATTTGGCTGAGCACCAACGCTTATCTTCAATTTGTTTTTGTTTAAGTTCCCTAATAAATAAGGAATAATTTCTTTTTCAAAAACATATGAAGCTCCACCCAAAGGGTTATTAACAATTCCATCACAACTAATATTCATATTAATTCCTCCTTAATAATAATTATTATAATTAAGATTTGCAAAAGTTTCTCCTATATTATACCATTTTTTACTTAGCAAGTCAATAACACTAAAATGATTGACAATGATTCTGTGTTTTTTATAAAATTATACAAATTCCTATAAACTTCTATCAGTAATATGCACATAATATGCAAAAATCTATATAGCTACTGACAATACTACATTTGTAACTATCAAAGAGATAAACAGAAATATACACAAAACCCCGAAAGTACTATACTTTTGGGGTTTTTTCTTTATTAATATGCAGTTGAATTTTTACACAGTGTTTGTTGACTTATAACCTACAAATTGTAATTTATATAATTACTTGTTATCACTAACCATTTTCTTTTTAAACAATGCTATAGCAATTATTGTAACAATAATTGTATAAATTGTTGTTATAATAGCATTAGGAATAATGCTTGTATAGTTATTATTTAAAAC